>JAZDJJ010000050.1:0-3556 GCA_043804035.1 Bacteroidota bacterium | reverse complement strand
CCAACGCTGGGTACCATTTTCGCTCTTACCATTTTTAACCAAATCATTGCTTGTGCAATGTGGACAATGAAGTTCTTGTGAATGTATCATCTTTTTGACGACAAAGATAATCATTTCAACCGATTTCGGACACTACCCAATCTGTTTGAATCTAATTTGATGAAGATGAAAAGCAGAATGGTGAATGCCCAAAGCGAAGAACCTCCATAACTAAAAAAAGGAAGTGGAATACCGATGATTGGCGCTAGCCCTATGGTCATACCGATATTTATTGATAAATGAAAAAATAATATAGATGCCAGTCCATAACCGTAAATGCGTGTAAAGGTTGAACGTTGCCTCTCTGCCACAACCATAATGCGCAGTATCAATATCAAAAAAAGAAGCAGCACTACTGCACTTCCAAAGAATCCCCACTCTTCACCTACTGTGCAGAAAATAAAATCTGTGCTTTGCTCTGGAACAAAATCGTATTTGGTTTGTGTGCCTTGCAAAAACCCTTTTCCGAAAACTCCACCAGAGCCGATAGCTATTAAACTTTGGTTAATATTATACCCGGCTTTTTTCTTTACCTCTTTGCCTTCTTCTTTTCCAAGAAAAATATTGATGCGATTTTTTTGGTGCCCTTTGAGTTTGTTAAAAGCATAATCCATTCCATAAATAGATACGGATGCAATTGTAAATAAAAGTATAATCTCAAAAAATCGTTTGCGAGCAATTTTTTTACTTCGGCTGTTTATCCATACAATCAAAGAAATTATTACTGAAATTATTGCAAGTCCGATAATAAGTACAATTTTATTTGTGAGTAGGGCAAGAAGTAGGAGAAGCACGGTAAAAAAACCGCCAAGCAGAATATTTCCCGATAACCCTTCGCGATATAGTACAAATATAAAAGCAATGAATACCAATGCAGTGCCTGCTTCTTTTTGTAAAAATATAATAGTCGCAGGAAGTATGATAATGAGCGATGCAATAATTTTTGTGCGTAAAAGATCAATGCGTATTTCCAACGCGCTCAGGTATTTTGCCAGTGCAATACAGCATGCGAATTTGGCAAACTCTGCGGGCTGAAGACCGAATTCACCAAAACGAAACCATGATTTGCTGCCGGATATTTCTTTTCCTAAAAATATGACGAGAACCAAAGTAATTATACTGATAATATAAACAGGAAACGAAAATGCAGAATAGAAACTTGCATCAATAATAAGAATGATGATTGCAATAAAAATTGCTCCGATAATCCACAGCATTTGTTTTCCGTATTTCTGTGAAATGTCAAATATGCTGTTGTGGTCATCATTAAAAACAGCCGCATAAATATTCAGCCAACCAAGAATTATCAAAACTAAAAAAAGCCCTGTGATAAGCCAGTCAATGTTATGAAAAATATTTTTTTGTTCGCGCTGCATACATTTTTCAAATAGTTGTCATTTATAGTCATCAATAACCATTCATTGTAAATATAAAACCATCTAATGAACTACTGAAGGTTCAACTTGCTGTTTGTGTATAAAATCTCCTTCCAACATTCGTTTTTCAATTTCAGGTCTCGTGATTGTATCGGTCAGATATTTTTCTATCATCAAACTTGCAATAGGTGCTGCCCAACTTGCTCCCCATCCTGCATTCTCTATGGTAACTGCAATTGCAATTTTTGGATTTTCTTTTGGCGCAAAGGCAGTAAACAATGAATGATCCTTGCCATGAGGGTTTTGTGCTGTGCCTGTCTTTCCACAAAATTCTATTCCTTTTATTTTTGAAGCGGCAGCAGTTCCTGATTTCACTACTTCGCTCATTCCTTCTTTTACACAATTGTAATATGTTGTGTCTGTTACAAGTGCATAATGTTTTTCTTTGAATCTCTGAAGTATGGTGAGTTTAGAATTTCCGTCAATTGCTTTTGTTACATGTGGTGTGTAATAAAATCCCTGATTAGCGATGATGCACATCACATTAGCATTTTGCAGAGGCGTGATACCTAATTCTCCTTGTCCGATAGAAAGAGAAATGATGGTGGAAGACCTCCATCGGTGCCTGCCAAAATATTTATTGTAATATGAAATTGTGGGTAGCGATCCTCGTAGTTCATTCGGTAAATCGCTGTTCAGATAAACTCCGATACCAAATTTTACAATATATTTTCTCCAGGAAGAAAAAGCATCTTCTGTGTTTCTGAATTTGCGATTATCCATTACACTTCTGAAAAGATTACAGAAATAAGTATTACAGGAATGTTGAATGGCATGTCGCAAATCAATATCGCCATGATGTGCATCGCATTTTACGGTGATGCTTCCCATGTGATAGCCACCATTACAAAAATAAGTTGTCTGTGGAAATAAAACTTTTTCGTTCTGTCCGATGAGCGTCATTATTAATTTGAAAGTGGAGCCGGGCGGATAAGAAGCCATTAGTGCGCGGTTGAAAAGCGGAACATACTCAGTATCTTCCGCCAGCATGGAATAATTTTTAGAGCGCACGCTTCCAATCAAAAGATTCGGATCATAAGTTGGGCTTGTAACAATACATAGCACTTCTCCTGTTGAAGGTTCAATGGCAACTATGCTTCCTATTTTATTTTGCATGAGTTTTTCGCCATAGCTCTGTAATGTAGCATCAATGGTGCAAATAATATCTTTACCTGCAATTGCTGCTGTATCATAGATACCATTCATATAACTTCCCTGCGGACGATTGTGAACATCAACAACTTCAATATGTGTTCCTTTTTTTCCCCTTAAATAATTTTCATACGATTTTTCTATACCGCTGATGCCGATATAGTCACCATCTTTATAGTAAGAACTTGTATCGGTGATTTCAGGCGAAACTTCACACACATAACCGAGCAAATGCGCGGCAATTTTTTCAGGATATTTACGGAGTGTGCGCGGTTGAAGAAAAAATCCGGGAAAATTGTAAAGTTTTTCCTGTAGCCGAGAAGAATGTTCAATAGAGATTTCTTTTTCAAAGATGGATGGCTTACGTGGAGAATTTGGATGCTGTATCGCCTTTTTCATTCTGTTAAGAAATGTTTGCTTGTCTATTCCGATTATCTGACAAAATTCAGTAGTGTCAAGATTTTTCACAAGTTTTGGAGTAACCATCAAGTCAAAGGCGGCTTGATTGTACACCAAACGTTTTCCATTACGGTCAAAAATATTTCCACGTGCCGGGTAATTGGTTATATATCTGAATGCCTGATTTTTTGCTGTGAGTTTGTATTTGTCGTCAATAATCTGTATGTAGAATAGTCGGAAAAGAAATATCAATACAATGACTGAGAAAATAGCCATGATAACAATTTTTCTATCTGCATAATTGGTCATTGATCTTTGGGTTTATAGAAAAAAAACTGACTGATAAAAATAAGAACGAGAGTGATAAAAAGAAAAAAAGAAAGAGATAGATTTAACCGCCCGAAAAATCAACAGGTCAAAAAACCGCATTCTGTTGTCGAAAATTACTTCTGTTGGGAGTAACCAAGTCGCAACAGGCCCATACTATCGAGGGATTCGACTGGAGAAAAACTCAGAGAATACCTTGGCTT
>JAZDJJ010000049.1:0-7614 GCA_043804035.1 Bacteroidota bacterium | reverse complement strand
ATTTGTTTCGGATTTGGTTCTTTGGATTTCGGATTTTTGTATTTGTTATTTGTTTCGGATTTGGTTCTTTGGATTTCGGATTTTTGTATTTGTTATTTGTTTCGGATTTGGTTCTTTGGATTTCGGATTTTTGTATTTGTTATTTGTTTCGGATTTGGTTCTTTGGATTTCGGATTTCGCTTATAAATTTTCCGCAATTTCTTTTTTCAAATATTCAATTGCCACTTCAGTAGGAATCTTTTTTATATGAGAAGTAATTTCAATGATGGATTGTCCGAGTTCCATACCGGTAACATTGTGTCCTACTTTATCGGCAGTGAGATTGATAAGTTTGATGACTTCTTCTTTAGCGGTTTTGATAATCTCCCATGCGCCAACTGACATATAAATCTGCTGCGATAAATTATGTTCATATTCGGTGCGAATAGATTTTATGAGTTCTACGTGAAGTATATGTGAATTAAATTCATTCTGATGAATGCGCATCACCAAACTCGTGGGCGAGATACGTTCCAGAAACAAAACCATTCGTTCGTATGCTTGCAGGCGAAGCGGAATGATGTATTCATGATTAGATACCTTCATTGTATCTTTCCTGCGTTTGCCTTCTTCGTGGAAAAAATTTTTCATCACATCCACAAAATTGTTCATCATTAAATAAGTGATGCCAAGGATGATGAGAGAAGGAAAAATTAAAAGTAGAATTTGAACTGCGATATGCATATACATAGAATTTTATTGGATAAAAGTAATAACAACAAAACAGAAAGTACAAAAATAATTATTTTCCTATAGTCCTAAGTATGAAAGGCAGTTCTAAAAATACAAATACTTGTCCCGTCCTGAAACAAGTTCAGGATTATTTCGGGAAACGTCATTGCGAGGCATAATTTTTTGTGCAAAAAAAAATCAACAAAAGATGAACCGAGGGTGGTTCATCAGTAGTGAATGAAATGAGCGAAGCAATCTCTATTAAATTCAGATTGCTTTCTGCTTCGTATCTCGCAGTCGCAATGACGAGTTCAATTTTTGATACAATCTCATAATACTATTCCCCCAAATTTATATTTCTTCTATTAACATTGCCACTTGCTCAGGTGACGGAAGTTCTTTGATAAGATTTACCGGAAGATGCGTGGTTATTTTATATGTAGCAACACCAATAGGTTTTTTTGATACCCGCAATGCGTATTCCACAATTGTTCGGTCCTTATCTTTGCACAGGATGATACCTATAGATGGGTTCTCTTCTTTCATCTTTACAAGATCATCCAACGCAGCAAGATAAAATTGCATCTTGCCGGCGTGCTCTGGTTTGAATTCTACGATTTTCAGCTCAATCGCTACAAGGCATTTTAATCGGCGATGGTAAAGCAAGATGTCGATAAAAAATTCTTTGCCATTAATTTCAAGACGAAATTGATTGCCTACAAATGTAAATACTCCACCCATTTCTATTAAAAAACGGTTAATCTTAGACATTAATGCCCGTTCTAATTCCATCTCGCTATGTTCATCGCCAAGTTCAAGGAAATCAAAAGTATATTCATCTTTTACTGCCAGTTTTGCCTGATTGCGGATTTTTTCAGGAAGAACTTTGCTGAAATTAGTTTGATTCAGCATTGTTTTTTCGTAGGTTTTATTTTCTATTTGATGAATGAGAACATTTTTTGTCCAGCCAAATTTACGTGTCATGCGGATATAAAATTCACGCTCAAGATTATCTTTACAATTCATCAAAATAATAACATTATGAGACCAACCAATTTCTCTCACCAATGGTGAGAGTTTTGGAATATCTATATAGGAAAGATAAAATTGTCTCATCCTCCAGAGGTTTTGAGCTGAATATCCCTGTATCCCCGGAAACTCCATTTGTAAATCTTTTGCTAAATTCTCTACCACTGACTTACCCCAACCATGCTGATTTTGACGCTCAACTATCATCCTGCCGATATCCCCGTAAAGGGTTATAAGTTGTTTATTTACAGCTTTTAAGGCATCATATTGGGCACGACGGATCCTTTCTTTTATTTCACCTAAAAATTCAATATAATTATTTTGTGCTATTTTTTTCATAAATTACTTTTCATCCTGATTTTCTATGGCAATGATTATTTTTTTAGGGCAATTCTAAAAATACAAATAAACGTCATTGCGAGAAGTAATTTTTTGTGCCAAAAAAAATCAACAAAAGATGAACCGAGGGTGGTTCATTAGTAGGGTTGTTTTAAGCAACCCGAAGCAATCTTTGTCCCTGCTATTTGGTTACTGAGCTTGCCGAAATAAGAGATTGCTTCCATTTCGCTTCGCTTATTTCGGTAATCTCAATACGAGTCATGTCGCAATGACGAAACCAATTTTTGGGACTGCCCCATAGATGAATTCAAATTACATAAGTAATTTTTCTATTTGGTAAACATACATGAAATTTTATTCAATAAAAGTAATTAAAAAATCAAATAAGATATTTTATTAGTTTTGCCTAAACATAATAAATATTACAGTATGAAACTTTCTCATCGTATTAACAATATTGAAGAACCACAGACCATTGGCATGGCACAAAAGAGCCGTGAGTTAAAAGCGCAAGGTGTGGATATGATTAGTTTGAGTTTGGGCGAACCGGATTTTACTACTCCCGACATTATTAAGTTGGCGGCAAAAAAATCAATTGACGAAAACTTTAGTTACTACACACATGTTTCAGGATATATTGAACTGCGACAAGCCATCGCAAAAAAATTTAAACGCGATAACAATCTTGATTATCAGCCGGAGCAAATTGTTGTTTCCACAGGTGCTAAGCAATCCATTGCTAATGCCATGCTCTGCCTTGTTAATCCCGGCGAAGAAGTTATAGTGCCAGCTCCTTATTGGGTAACTTATCCTGAGCAGGTAAAACTTGCCGAAGGAAAATCTGTAATACTTCCAACAAAGGTTCAAGATAATTTCAAGATAACTCCACAGCAATTAAAAAATGCCATCACTTCAAAAACACGACTGATTGTTTTTTCTTCACCTTGCAATCCAACCGGGTCAGTTTATACGAAAGAAGAATTGAAAGCAATTGCAGAAGTTATTGTGCAGTATCCCGAACTTTATGTTATCTCGGATGAAATTTACGAACACATAAACTTTATTGGCAAACACGAATCCATTGCACAATTTGATGCAATGAAAGAAAGAACTATTGTAGTGAATGGTGCCTCAAAGTCGTTTGCAATGACGGGCTGGCGTGTGGGTTATCTGGCTGCTCCGCTATGGATTGCAAAAGCATGCGATAAAATACAAGGACAATTTACTTCTGCCACTTGTTCTATAGCACAAAAAGCGATGCATTGTGCTGCAGAACTTGATGTTTCTATTATTTATCCTATGCGCGATGCATTCAAAAGAAGAAGAGATTTAGTTTACGAATTACTGAAAGAAATTCCCGGAGTAAAAACAAATTTTCCTAACGGTGCATTCTATTTTTTTCCTGATATATCTTATTACTTGGGAAAGAAAAATCTTTTCTTTCGGGAAGGATCTAAAATAAAATCCTCATCTGACCTCTGCATGTATCTTTTAGAGAAAGGACATGTGGCTCTCGTTCCCGGAGATGCTTTTGGAGATGATAATCATATTCGCATTTCTTACGCTGCCGCTGAAGATAAATTGATGGAAGCAATGAAAAGAATAAAAAAGGCGCTTGGAGAATTGGAATAAAAGGAAGAGAGAAATCTACATAAAATTTTCAATTATACATATTTTCGGCATTTCGGCAAGATCAATGTCCGAAGATCAAATACCAAAACGGGATAAAAATAAAAACACATTCCTTTTTCTTTATAGAATTTGCCAGATTTGAATCTGTGTTACAAATTTTTTTGCACAAGATCAGCGGCTTCCTGTAGCAGAGTAGCCGAGTAAACTTTTAATCCTGATTCATCAATTATTTTTTTTGTTTCTTCAGCATTTGTTCCCTGAAGACGTACAATAATGGGGATAGAAATATTTTCCATGTTTTTATAGGCATCCACAATTCCCTGAGCAACTCTGTCGCAGCGAACAATGCCTCCGAAAATATTTATGAGAATAACTTTCACATTCGGATCTTTCAGAATAATACGGAATCCTTCCTCCACTCTTTCGGCATTTGCAGTTCCACCTATATCTAAAAAGTTTGCCGGCTCTCCGCCTGAAAGTTTAATAATATCCATCGTAGCCATTGCTAATCCGGCGCCATTCACCATGCATCCCACATTTCCAGATAACTTCACATAATTAAGATCGTACTTACCGGCTTCCACTTCTGTTGGGTCTTCTTCCAGAACATCGTACATTGATGCATAATCAGGATGGCGAAACAAGGCATTATCATCCAGTGCAACTTTTGTATCCACCACCACAATTTTATTATCAGAAGTTTTTAGAAGAGGATTTATTTCAAAGAGAGAAGCATCAATGGATTCGTATGCCTTGTAAAGCAAAGCAATAAATTTTGTCATATTCTTAAATGCTTCTCCACTCATTCCAAGATTAAAAGCAATTTTTCTGCACTGAAAATCTCTCAATCCAATTTTTGGATTAATTTCTTCTTTGAAAATTTTATTCGGTGTTTTTGCCGCCACTTCTTCAATTTCCATTCCTCCTTCCTGTGAATAAACAATCATGTTTCTTCCACGGGCACGGTTGAGCAGTACGCTCATGTAATATTCTTTCGTTGGATTTTCGCCCGGATAATAAACATCCTGAGCAATTAATATTTTATGAACAATTTTTCCCTGAGGGCCGGTTTGTCGCGAAACCAATTTCATTCCGAGCATTGCTTTTGCTTTTTCATTGACTTCATTTAATGTTTTTGCCATCTTAACTCCGCCGGCTTTTCCTCTGCCGCCTGCATGCACCTGAGCTTTCACAATCCAGATGGGAGTGCCTGTTTGTTTTTGTAATTCTTTTGCAACATTCACTGCTTGTTCAGCCGTTTCAGCAATCATACCTTCCTGTACTCTTACTCCAAATGATTTCAGAATTTGCTTGCCCTGGTATTCGTGTAAGTTCATAGAAAAAATTAAGAATTAAAATTCACAATTAACAAATTGTGCGAATATACTAACTATCTGCAATTCGTAGGTTAAATCTTAATTTGAGGTGCTGGCGTATATTTGACAAATTATTATATAGCAATTATGAACAAACAAAAACATAGTCAGGAAAACCTATTAGGTTCATTGGCATCCATTCTTATTCCCAAAAAATATTTGAAAAGTTTTGAGGTAAGCAATGTAGAAGAAAAATAACAAACTAAAACGACAAATATCTTTTTACTACTCTCAAACTATGTGTATATTTTTTCATCTCTTCATTAAATATTCCGTGATGGTCAAGCGGATCAATATGTACTTTTCCTGATGCATGAATAATTTTATTATTTCCCAATAAAATTCCCACATGAATAAAATCCCCTTCTTTATTATCAAAGAAAGCTAAATCGCCTGTTTGTGCTTCTTCCAAAAAACTTAATGTTGTTCCATATCTTGCTTGCTGCCATACATCACGGAAAAGTTTGATGCCGTTCAGTTTAAAAACCATTTGCGTAAATCCGGAGCAGTCAATTCCGAATGGTGAGCGTCCGCCCCAGAGGTAAGGAGTATTGAGGTACCAACGAGCAGTATCAGCAATTCCATTCAATCTTAAATCATTCCCGTCAGATGACAGAACTTTGTTTTCATTTTTTTTCTTTTTCTGAAATGGAAATTTCACTGCACCCTCAAAAATAAATTCCTGTTTTGCTAATGAAAAAATTTTGTTTTGGAAATAAGGCAGAGAACTTCCTAAAACAACAGAAATAAATTTTTCTCTTTCATTAGGAGATGATAAAGGAATTGCAAGTTGTACTAAATCAGTTGTTACTGCTGTATTTGTATTGCTGATGCTTTTGATATTCTTTTCACTGATGGGGGAAAATTGTTTTTTGTCAATCCAACATTCATATCCATCATACGCAATACGAATCAGTACCCACGATTTTTTTTCATCCAGCACTTCAAAGTGTTCTCCGAATAAAAGTTGAGTAATCATCTCGCTTTTGTCGGATGGCTCTTTTCTGCATGGAACGATACTTAAATTACAAATACCAAACATAAAACTAAACGTTTTCAATTACGACAGCCGAAGCACCACCACCACCATTACAAATTCCTGCTGCTCCATACTTCGCTTTGTTTTGTTTCAGCACGTTGATAAGTGTAACAATGATTCTTGCACCTGAACAGCCGAGCGGATGACCGAGTGAAACAGCGCCGCCGTTTACATTCACTTTACTTGGATTAAGTTTCATCTCTTGTATGTTCGCAATTCCTACAATAGCAAATGCTTCGTTCAATTCAAAATAATTTATATCGCTCATTTGCAATTTTGCTTTGGCTACTGCTTTCGGAACGGCAATAGAAGGAGTTGTTGGAAAATCTTCTGGAGCCTGTGCTGCGTCAGCATAAGAAATTATTTTCGCCAGAGGTTTTATTCCGAGTTTATCTGCTTTTTCTTTACTCATCAGAATAATTGCTGCTGCCCCATCGTTTATTGTGGATGCGTTTGCAGCAGTAACAGTTCCATCTTTTGAAAATATTGCTCGCAGTTCAGGAATTTTTGCAAAGTTCACACTTCTGTATTCTTCATCTTCTTTGAAAAGAATCGGGTCGCCTTTGCGCTGAGGAATTTCCACGGGAATAATTTCATCATTAAACTTTCCTGCTTTCCATGCGTTAGCTGAGCGAGTGTAGGATTCAATAGCAAAATCATCTTGCTCTTTTCTTGTGACGTTATATTTTTTAGCGCACAAATCAGCGGCAACACCCATTAGATAATTATGATATACATCTATCAGTCCATCTTTTATCACACCATCAATCATAGATATGTTTCCATACTTATTTCCCCATCTCATGTCCTCGGAATAAAAAGGCACTCGGCTCATATTCTCCATTCCTCCTGCAACAACCACATCAGCATCACCAAGCATAATACTTTGTGTGCCTTGCATAATAGCTTTCATCCCCGATGCACAAACTTTATTTATGGTTGTACAGTGAACAGTGTCGGGCAATCCAGCAAATATTGCTGCCTGACGAGCAGGTGCTTGCCCGATATTTGCTTGTAGCACGCAACCCATCATAACATCCTGTACCTCTTTCGGGTCCAGATTAATTTTTTTGAGAGCGCCTTTAATGGCTATTGCTCCGAGTTTTGTTGCCGAAATATCTTTCAGCGAGCCGCCAAAACTCCCCATAGGAGTCCGAACGGCAGAAACGATGTATACTTCTTTCATAATTTATTATTTATTATTTGTTATTTATTACTTGTAGTGAGCGAAGCCGAACTATTGAATACAATTTACTATTTGCTATTGACTATTAACTTTTAACTATTTGCTATTTCCTATTAACGATTAACAATTTTCTATTAACTCTTAATGGTTTAGTTGATAAATAGCATAACATAGGTTACACTTTTTTTCGTAGCATAACATAGGTTACACTTTTGCAAATATAGTTCTTTGACATAATTTCCGACATTCTTTCAAAAAAACATTTTTTATGAAAGAACATCAAAAAAGACAAGAAGCCATCA
>JAZDJJ010000048.1:0-12189 GCA_043804035.1 Bacteroidota bacterium | reverse complement strand
TCCTTAGCTCGTCATTGTGTAATTAAAAATTTTATGTACGTTTCTATTAAATGTCTTATCTTTCAAATAGAAAGTCCCCTACAAAAAGTTAAATACACTTTCCATAGAGGACTTGTCTTTGCGATTTCATATTATACTAATATCTCTGCATATTATTCCAAAACATGTATATTTTTCTTCGCACAAATATTTTTGAGATCTTTTGGCCAAACCGTTACACTCGTTTCTCCTAAATGTGCTGTTCTTAATAAATACATGTAAGTTCTTGACTGTCCGATTCCACCACCAATAGAAAGAGGAATGGTATCGTTTAAAATTGCCTGATGGTAAGGGAGATCAAGAAAATCAAGTTGTCCTGTAATTTTTAGTTGTTCCTTGAGAGTATCTTTGGTTACACGGACACCCATAGAAGTTAATTCATGACGTCTTTTTGTTACTGGATTCCAAACCAAAATGTCTCCATTGAGTCCATGCATTTGTTGTCCATTTTTGGTAATGCTCGGAGTAACCCAATCATCATAATCGGCAGCTCTCATTTCATGAGGATAGCCATCTTTGAGAACCCATCCAATACCAATAATAAAAACAGCAGGCGCAAATTCCTGTAACACTTTTGTTTCACGTTGTTTTCTAGGAAGATCAGGATACATGTCAAGAAGTTCTTCGGCATGAAGAAATACAAGTTCCTCAGGGAAATCTCCATATTTACTTGACTTTAATTGGGGATACATTTCTTGGGCATGTTTTGCCGCACCATAAATAACTTTCCAGATTTTTTTAACAACATCTTTCAAAAGTTCAAGGTTGCGTTCCTTTGATGTAATTACTTTTTCCCAGTCCCATTGGTCAACATAACTGGAATGATCATGGTCAAGGAAATAATCTTTACGTACAGCACGCATATCTGTACAGATACCTTCACCAACATTGCACCCGAACTGTGCCAATGCCATTCTTTTCCACTTTGTAGCTGCCTGAACTACCTGTGCCTGAATAGGTTTTTTTAGTCCCAGACCACAAGAAAAATCTATTGGTGTCCGTGAACCGTCACGGTCAAGATAATCATTAACACCACTTTCGCGGTCAACGATTAATGGCACCTGCACCATAGAAAGATTTAATTCTTTACATAGATTTTTTTCTATGTACTCTTTAATTGCAAAGAGCGCTTTCATTCTATCAATAGGCGATAAAAGAGGTGAATAATCATTCGGAAGAATTTTTTCAACCTCTTCATAAGTACTAATACCCGGTCCAGCCAGGTCTGCTTTTTTACACATTGTTGTATTCATTGTATTTAAGATTAAAATTAGAATGTAAATATATGAAATAAAATAATACAAACAATAATAAAATTAATAGTGTCATAAACGATTATCAAAAGGAAGATCTTTAATGAATGACTTTGCTGCAAACTACAGAGTATCTTAAAATAAAATCAATAATTTTCTTCTATAAATCCTTTTTGATATTGGTCCCATTTATTTGGTTATCTGCCTATGCCCTGCAGACAGGCGTGAAAATAGAAAATGGTATAGAAAAAAGAAATAAGTAATTAGAAAATAGTAACCTATATTTCTTCTAAAAATCCTCTTTGATTTGTTCGTCATGGCGGGCTTTGACCCGCCACCTCAATAAATTATCTCCTTAGTTCGTCATGGCGGGCTTTGACCCGCCACCTCATTAGTTCGTCATGGCGGGCTTTGACCCGCCACCTCAATAAATTATCTCCTTAGTTCGTCATTGTGTAATTAAAAATTTTATGTACGTTTGATTGTCTGAAAAATGACACTATTGATTTTGATTCATGAAAAATCTTGCATTTCTTTTCAAATATTTCAGATACTTACTTTCATCAAAAACATTACACAAAATTCATTCTCCTTTTGTTTATGAGTTGACTGAAAAAGTAATTTTCTGTGATAAACATTTTTATGCTTTTGATGAAATTGAATTGTTGAGAGAAAGATTATTGCATTCGGAAAAGATAATTAAAGTAAAAAACTTCGGAACCGGAAAATCCGGAGAAAAAAAAATCAGTAGTATCGTCAGGCATTCAGCCAAAAGTTTCAAATACGGAAAGTTGCTTTTTCTATTAGTAAATTATTTTCATCCGCAAACTATTCTTGAACTCGGCACTTCGCTTGGTATCAGTACGCTTTATCTCGCATCAGCAAATAAAAAATCAAAAGTTATTACCATAGAAGGTTGCCCAACCCTTGCCAACGAAGCAAGAAAAAATTTCAAATCACTTGGGTTGAACAATATAGAATCTGTTGTTGGAAATTTTGATTCTGTTCTTTCTGATGTTATTAGTAAATTATCTGTTGCTCCGATAGAATACAAATCTATATCTCATTGTACCAATTGCCAACTTATATTCTTTGATGGCAATCATCGCAAAACATCAACATTAAATTATTTTTCTCAATGTTTGAAGATAGCTGACAATAATTCCGTATTTGTATTTGATGATATTCACTGGTCTAATGAAATGGAAGAAGCGTGGAAGGAAATTAAAAAACATTCACGAGTTACTGTAACAATTGATTTGTTTTTTCTTGGTATAGTTTTCTTCCGCAATGAACAAGCAAAACAAAATTTTGTAATACGATATTAAAATCTCATTCAAGTTTTTTTTAAGAGAAAAAAATATTCACTGATTTGCATTTCATTTTTATCTTTACTTATTCTAAAAATTCAAAATATTAGACAATTTCAATTACCAAAACATTTAACCGCAAAAGTTCTGTGTTGATTTCCAAATAATTTTGTATCTCTTATACTATGTAATTTATGATTACAAAAATCTATACTCAAAAAGGCGACAAAGGTAAAACCTCTCTGATTGGAGGTACCCGCGTTTCCAAACATCACATCCGCATTGAATCTTATGGAACCGTAGATGAACTTAATTCATGGATAGGATTGATACGCGACCAGAATATTGATAAGCACTCAAAAGAAATTCTTCTTGAAATTCAGAATAATCTATTCATTATCGGTTGTCTTCTTGCCACCGACGAGAAAAAAAACAAAATAAAAAATCCTTCGCTAAAAGAAGATAATATCACAATTCTTGAAAAAGAAATTGACAAAATGAATGAATCGCTCCCTGAAATGCGTTCTTTTATTTTACCCGGAGGAAACACCATTGTTTCCTATTGCCATATTGCACGATGCGTTTGTCGCAGAGCAGAACGTTGTGTTGTTCATCTTTCTGAAAAAGAAAAAATTGATATGCTTCTCATCAAATATCTTAATCGTTTGTCGGATTATTTATTCGTGCTCTCAAGAAAATTTTCTCATGATATAAAAGCAAAAGAGATATTATGGAGTTCAAGAATGTAAAACTTACTATCTGATGTTATGCAAACGGAATACGTCATTGCGAGGCGTAATTTTTTGTGCAAAAAAAAATCAATAAAAGATGAACTGAGGGTGGTTCATCAGTAAGTGAAAAGCGAAAGGAAAAAAATTAAGAGTGCATAGAATGGTAAGACAGGTGCTTTCTTTTCAAAACTTTCTCTACTGCTTCCACTATATTTTGAGTATCTATTTCATATTTCCGCAAAAGTTCATCGGGCTTGCCACTCTCTCCGAATGTATCATTTACTGCAACCATTTCTGTTGGAGCGGGAAATTTTTTTGCGAGAAGTTGAGCAATGCTGTCGCCCAATCCCCCATTGCGCTGATGCTCTTCGGCAGTTACAACGTATTTTGTTTTTTTTACCGAAGTAAGAATTGCTTTTTCATCTAATGGTTTGATGGTATGTATGTTGAAAAGTTCACAGGAAATTCCTTTTGCTTCAAGAATTTCGCATGCTTCAATCGCTTTCCAAACCAAATGTCCTGTAGCAAAAATGGAAACATCTTTTCCTTCGTTCAATAGTTGTGCTTTTCCGATTTCAAATTTAGAATTTGCGATGAGTGAAACTGAACCATCTGTATTCGTAAAGTTTGGAACAGCAGGTCTGCCGAATCTCATATAAACAGGACCTACATGTTTTTCAAGAGCAATGGTCATGGCTTTTGTCTGGTTGTAATCGCAGGGACAAATCACCGTCATACCCGGAAGCATTTTCATCAATCCAATATCTTCAAGTATCTGATGAGTGGCTCCATCCTCTCCGAGAGTCAAACCCGCATGCGATGCACATATTTTTACATTCTTATTTGAATATGCAACTGACTGACGAATCTGGTCATATACTCTTCCCGTAGAAAAATTTGCGAATGTTCCTGTGAAAGGAATTTTTCCTCCGATAGTAAGTCCTGCCGCAACACTTATCATGTTTGCTTCGGCAATTCCGCATTGAAAAAATCTTTCGGGAAATTCTTTTGCGAAAGCATCCATTTTTAATGAGCCGGTAAGGTCGGCGCATAGTGCAACTACATTGGGATTTTTCTTTCCAAGTTCAAGAAGTCCTGCACCAAATCCTGAACGCGTGTCTTTTTTTTCAGTATAAATATATTTTTTCATAGATACTTAATAAAGTTTCACTTGTGTATATCCATCCGAATCAACAGAAAAATTTTTCTCAATAGTATAAATAGTTTCTTTCGCATTCAAATAACGGAAAATTACTTTATACTTTCCCGGCTGAAGGATTAGATTTTCTTGAGTTTGCAAAATGTTGAGATTACATACCCAAACTAATTTATTTTTTTCATTCAGATATAAACTACCCGGTCCCGGTCCCGGTTTGTAAATAGATACGCTTCCTGCTTGTGGAATTTCTATTGTCGTAGTTTTACTCTGACTGATATCAACATTATTCACATATATCCTTGGCAATGTGAGAATTTCTAAATCGTATTTTCCGATAATGTATTTTTCGGTAGTGTTCAAATCCTGAGCGTGAAGAGTTTTCATTTCATCTTTTTTGCGGACAATGGCATGTAATTTTCTGTAACTGCTTATATTATCAGATACTTTAATATTTAAAAACCCCTGAGGAGCATCAACAGAAATAATGTTATGCTTACCGGGAATCAGTTTGATATTTGATTTTTCCACTTCAGGGATTGTATGTACGACAAGTTTGTAACTGCCAATCGGGTCAACATAAATAGTATCGGGATTTCTTTTGATATTTAATGTATGCATAAAATTGTAACGGATAACTTCTGTGAACTCATCGTAAAAAGTCATTGCCACATCTGTCTCTATAGGTTTGCCGTTAATGTCATTCAGATTTACTTGAGTAGTTGTATTGTTCAGTGCTTGTGAAATAACAACATTGAGAATATTTTTAAATCCGATTTCGGTTGTAGCATCGTAATATTTTCCAACACACTTAAATGCTTCAGCAAATGAAATATCCATACCAATACCTATGACGAATGGTTTAAGAATGATTCCTTTTTTTTGTAATGCGAGAGAAACAGCGCAAGGGTCTCCGTAACATTCTTCAATGCCATCAGTAATCAGAATGATAATGTTTCTTGAATTTTTATCTACTGGAAAATCATCCGCGCATTTTCCTAAAGTATGAGCAATTGGTGTGGTTCCTGTGGGAAGGAGTGCATTAATTACTTTTTTCATTTTTGGAGCATTGAGGGAAACTGCACCGAAAGGTACTTCTATCTTTGTATCCTCGCAATTCCGAGGACCGGGCCAAAGCGTAAACTGATGTCCATAAACACGAAGAGCCACTTCAAGTTCGGGAGCATTTTTTTGACTTAAACTATCTAAGAATTCAGTAAATAATTTTTTGGCGACATCAATTTTTTTTCCACTTTGCCATTCACCATACATACTGTAAGAATCATCAAAGACAAACAGAAGACGAGTTTTTTTAGGTTGCTGTTGTGCAAAACAATTGACAACAGGCAATAAGCAGAAGGAAAATAAAAAGACAAATAATAAATAATTGCTCAAAAGTTTAGTATTGTTAAATAAGTATAGGTATGGCTTCCCATTTCGTTCCTCATGGTTCACAATGACGCTCAATTTAAACGTCATTGCGAGGGAGGAACGACCGAAGCAATCTAAAAATTTATACCAAATTAACAATGCCAAAAGTTTTTTCATTCGTAGATGAATTTAATAATCTCCTAATGTTTCTTTTAATTGCGAAAGTGCTTTTTGTAATTGTTCATCATTGGGTGCAACGCCATGCCATTTGTGATTGTTTGTCATAAAATCTACTCCGTATCCCATTTCTGTTTTCATTAAAATCATTATCGGTTTTTCTTTCCTTGTCTGCTTCTTTGCTTCGTTTATAATAGAGATAACTTCTTCAATATTATTTCCGTTATTGATTTGCAAAACATTCCATCCGAATGCCTGCCATTTTGCTTTCAGGTCGCCAAGCGGAATTACTTTATCTACTGGTCCATCAATCTGTTGTCCATTCCAATCTATAGTGGAAATCAGATTATCAATCTTATGTGCAGATGCAAACATTGCCGCTTCCCAGATTTGTCCTTCCTGAATTTCGCCATCACCGTGCAAACTGAAAACAAGATGAGAATCTTTATTTAATTTTTTCGCAAGTGCTGCTCCACAGGCAACAGAGAGTCCTTGTCCGAGAGAACCGGAAGCAATTCTTATACCCGGCAATTTTTCATGAGTACCGGGATGTCCTTGCAGACGTGAATTTATTTTTCTGAATGTAGATAATTCCTTCACATCAAAGTATCCTGAACGGGCAAGCGTACTATACCACAGAGGAGAAATATGTCCGTTGGAAAGAAAAAAAATGTCTTCGTCAATTCCATCCATCGTAAAATTTTTTGGATTGTGTTTCAGAATTGAAAAGTATAATGCAACAAAATATTCTGTACAACCAAGCGAACCTCCCGGATGTCCGGATTGATGTGCGTGTATCATTCGCACAATGTCGCGCCTTACTTGCGAACAGATTTTTTTTAGTTCATCAATTGATTTCACTGAGAGAAGATAAATTTTTTTAGAGAGACATTGATTTTTCAAAAACAGAAAACAAAAGTAACCGAAATTCATTTAACACTTAATAAAAAAAAGGAGCAAATATAATTTTGATGCGATACAAGAATCAAATCTTTTTTTCTTATAAGGGCAGTTCTAAAAATACAAATAAACGTCATTGCGAGGGTTGCCTTAACAACCCGAAGCAATCTCTGTCCCTGCTACCTATCTGCCGTGTTCTGCCTGTGCGTCCGCACGCAGACAAGTCGGCACAGGCAGATTAGAGATTGCTTCCATTTCGCTTCGCTTATTTCAGCAATCTCAATACGAGTATTTGGTTATGTGAAAATAGAAAATGGTATAGAAATAAGTAATTAGAAAATAGCAACCTATATTTTTTCTATAAATCCTTTTTGATTTGTTCGTCATGGCGGGCTTTGACCCTCCATCATTAGTTCGTCATGGCGGGCTTTGACCCTCCATCATTAGTTCGTCATGGCGGGCTTTGACCCGCCATCTATAAATCTTTTTGATTTTTATCCCGTTCTCGTATTGAGCTTGGTAATTGAGCAGGTTATTGAGCTTGCCGAAATAGCCGAAATTTGCCGAAATGCCGAAAATACTTGTATTGAGCTTGCCGAAATATGTGTAATTAAAATTTTATGTACGTTTGTCGTCATTAAATAATATAATTATGCCAATCGTTAGAATTACATTTTTCTGTTTCCTTTTTTTTCTGCTTTCTTTGATTACTTTTTCGCAGACACAAAAAAAAAAGAATGCAGCCAAAGGAGATTTTAAATTAGCAGAAGAATATTTTAAGAATGGAAATTTTGAAGGCGCAATTGATGAATATCTTGTGCTTCTTTCAAAAGAATCAAATAATGAAAAATACAATTATCGTATTGGTGTTTGTTATCTGAATACAGATATTGATAAATCAAAAGCAATTACTTATCTTGAAAAAGTTGTTAGTTCAAAAGAGGCAGACCCCGATGCTGTTTTTCTTTTAGCGAGAGCATACCAGTACGATTATAAATTTGATGATGCAATTAAATTATTTAATCGGTTCAAACAAGCGGGGAAAGGAAATTCTGATAACCTGAAAGAAGTTAACCAGCAAATTCAGTATTGCTATAATGCTAAAGAACTGATAAAATATCCGCTGAACGTTAAATTTGAAAATCTCGGCAAAGATGTCAATTCACAATATCCCGATTATTTTCCTTTTGTTCCTTCTGATGAGTCCTTTTTAATTTTTAATACTAAACGACCTGAGAGTGGCGCCTTGCAAAATCCTGACGGTTTGTGGAGAGCAAACATTTATTTTTCTAAAGTGAAAGATGGAAAATTCACTAAAACCAAACCACTGGGCAGAGTCATCAATTCTCAAGATGGCGATGAAGAAGCAGTAGGACTTTCAAGCAATGGCGATTTCCTGCTGATTTATTTCGATAATCTGCAAGGTACTGGTGATATTTATATTTCTCAGTCCGATAAAAATCGGAATTTCAAAGAACCTATTATGCTTGACGAGCAGATTAATTCTTTCAAAGGACAAGAGATTGCCGCATCCATAACTGCTGATGGCAACACCATTTATTTTGCCAGCATCCGATCTGATGGATTTGGAGGTTCAGATATTTATGTTTGCAGGCGATTGCCTACAGGAAATTGGGGACCGGCACAAAATCTCGGAGCAGAAATAAATACTCCTTTCAACGAGGACTTCCCAAATATTTCGCCTGATGGCAAAACACTTTATTTTTCTTCTATGGGACATACAAGCATGGGCGGTTATGATATTTTTTATGCACAATGGGATGAATCCTCTCGGAAATTTTCAGGAATAAAAAACATGGGGTATCCTATCAATTCTCCTGAAGATGATATGAATCTTCGGATTTCTGCCAGTGGAAAATATGGATATATTTCATCTTTGCGTAAGGGTGGTTTTGGCGACCAGGATATTTATCGTGTGGATTTCCTGGATGTGGATTATAATTATACAGTAATTACAGGGAAAGTGGTGAGTGCAGATGAATCAAAACCTTTAGACCCTGTTTTTGTATTCATCACAGTTACCGATACAAAAAACGGTGAGATTTTTGGTAGTTATCTTCCGAACCCTAATTCAGGAAGATATGTGATAATACTTCCTCCCGGAAAATTTAATATTTTTACAGAAGTTCCAGGTTACGAGCCATATACAAATAATATAGAATTGTTTGACAAGAGTTCTTTCAAATCGCAGATAGAAAAAAATATTGTTCTAAAGCCGGATGGATATACATCTCCTTCTAATAAAAAAAATAAGTAATCATTTTAAAAACAAGGCGGATGCCGAAAAGCCATATAAAGAGTAGACAAAATAAATTCAATAGAGATTTACAATGTGCTTGGAGAAAAAGTATATCAATCATCAATTGCCGGTCATCAGTCATTTGTTATTGATATTTCTAAAGAACCTAAAGGACTTTATTTTGTAAAAGTTTATCTACTGAACGAAAATCATACAGGTAAAGAGAAAATTTATATAGGAAAACTTATGATACAGTAATTAGTATTTGTCCATAAAGTTTGGATTTGACACGAATCACACAAATTAAAATTAAATAATCTGTTACAATAATCTTTTTATGATTTATCGTGATGATGTAGAAGCTGTTGATGCCCTGCGTGAAAAACATCACCTGCTTACTACTGAAATTGGAAAGATAATTATAGGGCAACATAAAGTAATTGAAGATGTTCTCATTTGCATTTTCAGTCGCGGACATTGTTTGTTTGTAGGTGTGCCGGGGTTAGCAAAAACACTTTTGGTAAATACCATCTCTAAAGTTTTAGGATTGGAATATAGTCGTATTCAGTTTACTCCCGATTTAATGCCATCTGATATTATAGGGACAGAAATATTGGATGAAAACCGTCAGTTTCGTTTCTTAAAAGGACCACTCTTTGCTAATATTATTTTAGCAGATGAAATAAATCGCACTCCTCCTAAAACCCAATCAGCACTTTTAGAAGCTATGCAGGAAAGAGCCGTTACTGCCGCAGGAAAAAGATATGAACTTGGCAATCCGTTTTTTGTACTCGCCACTCAAAATCCAATTGAGCAGGAGGGAACTTATCCTTTGCCTGAAGCACAGTTAGATCGTTTTATGTTCAATGTGTGGCTTACCTATCCGAAATTTGATGAAGAAATTTTGGTGGTAAAAAACACCACTTCTGATTACAATGTAGAATTGAACAAAATAATCAGTGGTGAAGAAATATTATTTTTTCAGAATCTTATCCGTAAAATACCGGTAACTGACAATGTATTGCAGTTTGCTGTCAGGTTAGCAGCAAGCACCCGACCCGGCGATTCAAATGCAAACTCCATAGTAAATCAATACGTTTCATGGGGCGCTGGACCAAGGGCTTCACAATATTTAATTCTTGGAGCAAAAGCACATGCTGTAATACATGGAAAATATTCTCCCGATATTGAAGATGTATATTCAGTTGCACTTTCCATTCTTCGTCATCGTATAGTCCGAAATTACAAAGCAGAAGCAGAAGGATTTTCTGTTGAGGACATTGTAAAAGCATGCCTACCATAATAAATGAAACAATAATATGTTTTTGATTTTTCAATTCGCATTTTATATTCTGATGTTTTTGTTTCCTTTCTTTATGAAGGGTGAGGGAGATGTGTCTGCTCAAATTATTGATAACTCCCCGTCTGATATTTTTCTATCCGAACCCTCGTTCAATAAAGCATTCATTAAAGAGAATAAAATAAAATTCATCAAAGCAAATATTGTAAATAAGCCAGATGGAAAAATTATTCACGACCAAGGACTTTTCCGTATGTATGAATTTGACACGGATGGAAACATTATAAAATACTTTTACAACGTCATCACCGCAACAGAAAAAATTGAAACCCAAGTGCCTCCGATTTATCGCAGACGAAGAATCATCAGGAAAGGATATACTAAAGTGGATTTTCAATATAAGTACGACACATTAGTTACAAATTTTTTTTACACTTCAACAGGACATCTGCAAATGAAACGAAGTATGATTGGAGAGTTTTTTAATGCATGCTATTACGAATACTATGCTGACGGCAACATAAAAAAACAAACTGTTTGCAAGGAGACAAATAGCAGTATTGACAAAAAAGAATTTCGGTTATCTGTGCAAACAATTTTATCACAAGAGAAATTTGAATATGTATATCAAAGTCCTAATCAGAAAAGGAAAAAATGCCTGAACGATGAAGGGAAAATATACAAGGAGGGGATTTTGAATTTTGCGAAAGGAAAACTTACAGATGAATCCTACGAATTTACAGTAGCGTGGTTACGTATTTCTACTAATTACAAATATGATAACGCAGGATGCCTCGTTGAAAAAATAATTTCAGATAACACTTCAGGACAGAGAGAAGATAAATGGATTTTTGAATATGATTCTGCTTATGTTGAGTCGGCAAAGAATACAACATCGCTTCAACAGATAGATGAATTATTTGATAAAAGAGATAACGAAAGAGGAAATGTAGTGAAAGAAATTTTTTTTAGAAATGGAATTCAAATCAACGAAATAATTTTTCTTTATGATAAGATTCCTTCTTCCGCACAAGATGGAAAAATGGTGATGATGCTCACTTCACAAGTAACCCGACAAATACAAAAGCAAAGCATTACCATTGTGAAATATGAATATGGGTTTTACTAAAATCGTTATTGGTTAATCCCTAAATTCAAGTAACTAATGCAACTTTTCTGATGGAAGAAAGCACATAATATTTTTCAAGACAGGAGATGGTCTACTGAGCTTAGTAATTGATCTTTGCCGAAATTTGCCGAAGTAAAGAAGAAATTGTGGTTCTTTATTGGTGGCGGGTCAATCTCGCCATGACGAACAAATGAGATGGCGTGTCAATCCCGCCATGACGAACAAATCAAAGAGAATTTTTAGAAGAAAAAGGGGCAAATACAAATGTGGCTTGCCGTAGGTGGATTGAGCGGAAGTGTCTGTCGGGTGTGCAGTAGGTTGTCTCCACTTTGCAGTAGGTTGTCTCCACTTTACAGGTCGGAGTTTCCACTTTACAGGTCGGAGTTTCCACTTTACAGGTCGGGATTTCCTAAATAGACCTGCTTAGGAGTTGTTACGTAATAACATTTACGATATTAGGTTTGATTGTATAATTCCATTCTCCATGAAAATCGTTTCTTTCGATGTTAATTTTTTCTGCTTCTTTATCACTTATTTTTATTCCCTTTTCGTAATTATTTTCA
>JAZDJJ010000047.1:0-10414 GCA_043804035.1 Bacteroidota bacterium | reverse complement strand
CTTTATTTTTATCCAGAAAAGGAATAACAGTCATTTTAGGATGTGATATATTAGGTACGCATCCGCATACGGTAAGTTCTGCATCAATGCCACATTTCAGAAGATGAATAAACGTTTCGTATGCAACAGGACCACCTTTATTTTCCCAGTAGGTACCGACAAAAAGAAGTTTGCATTTTTTTAAAATATTTTTTTTTATAACATCTTCCCGTCTCGGAACAGATTCTATGTTTGCACCAAATGGAATCACACATACATTAGATGAAGAAATATTATAGTCCCTGATAGCCGAACTTGCCGCCCAATCAGAAGAATATACAATAAGAGATGCTCTGTTTAATGCCATTTGCTCCACTTCAAAAGTTTCCTTTATAGAAAAACCAAACAAATTAGAAAGGGACTTATGATAATTCAATGAAATGGCAACTGTTGTATCTGCAATAATAACGATAGGAATTTTTGTTTTCAGATAAGCCACTTCGGTTGCAGATGCGGGAGCAATAATTAAATCAAAATATTTTCCCTCAAGTTTTTTCTCAAAAATTTTTGCATAACATTTTGCTAACATTTTGCTATGTAAATAATTATATCTTTTTCCAAATATTTTCAAAGAAACTCCTGTTATTATTTTTCCTGTGACAATCGTTGTTCGGGGATTTGCCGGACCGAGCAACTCTATTTCGGCTCCTTGCGCAAGTAATGCTTTCCAAATGGAATAATGCGTTCCCGACCACGATATTTTATCCCGCGGGTCAGAAGAAGAAATGTATCCGATTTTAATTTTTTTCTCTTTCATTCAGGAGTCAAAGATATTGATTGAATTCAATAACCGAAACGCAACAGGTTCTTTAATAAAAATTAACTTTGTTTTATTGATATGGAAACATTAATGGTAAGCATTGTCATCGTTAATTACAATGTAAAGGAACTTGTGCTCAAATGCATCAGTTCTGTTCTGAATTCAGAATTGATGAATGCCGAAGTGATTGTTGTTGACAATAATTCTTCTGATGAAAGTGTCAAAGCAATCAAACAATTATTTCCGAAAGTTATTGTAATTGATAATAAAGACAACAAAGGATTTTCCGCAGCAAACAATCAAGGAATCTTTATTGCAAAAGGAAAATATATTCTGCTTCTTAATCCCGATACTGAGGTGCAAAAAAAATCACTTCAAAAAATGATTGAGTTCATGAAAAATAACAGCAGTCAGATTATTCTTGCTCCACAACTTTTAAATTCTGATGGCTCATTGCAGATTTCAGCATGGCGATTCCCCTCTGTATCAGAAATTATTCTTGAAACATTTTATATTCATCGCTTATTCAGAATTTCTGAATATCATCCGAATATTTTTCAAGATACATTTAAAGCAGAAGGACTGTCGGGTGCTGCAATGATGTTTTCAAAAGAGACAATTAACAAAACAGGAATGATGGATGAAAATCTTTTTTGGATGGAAGATATTGACCTTTGTTATAGAAATAAAAAATCAGGAGGAATGAATATTTATTTTCCGGAAGCAAAAATTATTCATCATACCGGAGCGAGCGCTAAACAAAATTTCAGAATTACTATTTCAAATCAATTGCTGAGTAAATTAAAATTTTTCAAAAAGCATTATGGATTGTTCTCTATGATATTTGCTTCCATTTTTATTTTGATACATATTTTTTTTCGGATTATAGTATTGTTTTTGTTATCGCCATTTTCCAAAACTTTTAGATTAAAATCTTATGCTTATATTTTTTCACTACTGATATTTTTTAAATATATTTTTACAGGAAATAAATCTGTCGCCCGATGAAACGAATTCTTTTTTTAGCCGATATCAATTCTGCTCACACGCAAAAATGGGTAGGATCCCTTGCGGAAAGAGGATTTGTGATTGGTATTTTTAGTTTGCAAAATCCCAACAACGATTGGTACAGTGAATACAAAAATGTTTTCATACTGAATGAGAGCGATATTTCTTTTATCAAATTTCATGAAAGTATCATAAAGAAATCTATCTACTTAAAATTTCTTCCCAAACTCAAAAAAGTAATCAAAGAATTTAACCCGGATATTCTTCATGCTCATTACGCAACGAGTTACGGACTTTTAGGACGATTAAGCAATTTTCATCCGTTCATCATTTCCTGCTGGGGAAGTGATATATACGATTTTCCAAGAAAATCCATTTTGTATCAATTTATTCTGAAACATAATCTCCTTAAAGCCGATATGATTTTTTCTACGAGTAATTCAATGGCAAAAGAGATAACTAAATACACGGATAAAAAAATAGAGGTAACTCCGTTTGGAATAAATTTAAAAGAGTTCGCTCCTAAAACCGTACAATCTATTTTTAATAAAAATGATATTGTAATAGGAATAATAAAATCGCTGGAAAAAGAATATGGAATAGATTATCTTCTAAAATCTTTTTCTCTGCTAAAAAAAAAATATGCTTCACTTCCTCTCAAATTACTTATTGTGGGTGATGGTTCGCTGATGAATGATTTAAAACATTTGGCAAATGATATTAACATTGGCAGCAGCACTTTTTTTGCAGGTAAAATTCCACAAAAAAAAAGTAACTGATTATCATAATATGCTGGATGTATTTGTTTCTCTTTCAAACAGCGAAAGTTTTGGAGTTTCTGTTCTTGAAGCATCTGCATGTGCTAAGCCGGTTGTGGTTTCAGATGCCAGCGGATATTTAGAAGTGGTTTTGGATAAAATCACAGGACTTATTGTTCCAAGAAAAAATCCTGAAGCAGCAGCAGATGCTATTGGAAAAATAATTACAGACAAAGTGTATGCAAAAAAACTTGGAGAAAACGGACGAAAGCATGTAGAAAAATTGTACGACTGGAATAAAAACCTTGATGAAATAATAATGCTTTATAAACAAATCTGATTTTTTAAAAATGAAGATTGCACGCATCGCCATAAACGAAATAGAAAAATTCGGAATGGACAATAATATCTGTTCTTCTGTTTTTGGAACTGCAAGATGGCTTTCCATTTTTGGAAACAATATTACTGTTTATGGTATCTTCAATGACGATGGCAGACAGAATGGAATGTTTTATACTTACAGCAGAAAAAAGAATGGTTTAAAATTTTTCGTGAATGCACCTTACACTCCTCATAATGCACTTTCATTTATTAATCATTCTGAAAATAAAGCAAACCGTTTATCACAAAACAAACGAGTATTGACCGAACTCGCATCATTCATTGACTCATTACCATGCTCAGAAGTTTCACTTGCATTTCCTTTCACTTGTACTGATATGCAGCCATTTATATGGAAAAAATTCAAAGTAATACCTAACTATACTTATCATATAGATCTTTCTGTTAGCATGGAAAATATGCTGTCAAATCTTTCAGCGGAAAGGAGGAATAGCATAAACAAATGTTTAAAAGACGGTATAATTGTGGAGTCATGTAACAAAATGCAAGTGATAAAAGATATGGTGGTAAAAATGAATAACAGAAAACAAAACAATCTATATGAACAATATGTAGATAAAATACTTTTTGAATTTGCAGATGTAAATAATAGTTTTGCTTTTGTTGCCAGAAAAGAAGATAAAATAATTGCTACTGCTTTTTGTATCAAAGATATGAACAGTGCATATTATCTTCTTGGAAGTTATGATAAAGAAAACAAACATAACGGTGCAGGTTCAGCAGTAATATGGGAATGTATGATGCATGCAAAAAAACTCGGATTAAAATTGTTTGATATGGAAGGGTCTATGATAGCAGAAGTTGAAAAATTCTTTCGTAGTTTTGGCGGTACTCTTACACCATTTTATACAATAAACAAAGCCAAGTTTCCTTTGGAACTATTACTAAAATTTATAAAAAGAGAAATATTCTGATGAAAGCAATTATATCACATGATATTGATCATTTGACTGTTTGGGAACATTATAAAGATCTTATCATTCCAAAATTCATAGTGAGGGCAAAAATTGAATTGTTGGCAGGCAAAATATCATTCAGCGAGTACTTCAGCCGACTTGGCGATCTTTTCAAAAACAAGTGGCAGAACATTGATGAATTAATATTATTCAACAAAGAGCACCAAGTGCAGCCCACTTTTTTTGTTGGTGTGAATAAGGGACTTGGTCTTGTATATTCAATTGATGCTGCACAATTTTGGGTAAATAGAATACGTCATCAAAAATGTGATATTGGATTGCACGGTATCGCTTTTAGTTCTCTCACAGATATTATGAAAGAGCATGACTGTTTCATGAAAATTGCTGGCACAAAAGAGTTTGGTATTCGGATGCATTATTTAAGAATGAATGAACATACTATAAATTATCTTTCACAAACAGGTTATCTTTTTGATGCCACACAACATGAATTTAAGAATCCTTATAGAAATGGTCGTATGTGGGAATTTCCTTTTCAGGTGATGGACGGGTGGATAATAGATAAGAACAAGCGATGGCAGGTTCAAACATTAAAACAAGCCATAGAAAATACAAAACGGCTGATAGATAAAGCACAGGAAATGGAACTAAAATATTTTTCTATTGTTTTTCACGATCGTTATTTCAATAAAAGTTTCAGGACTTGGCGTGATTGGTATATTTGGCTCATTGGCTACCTTAAAGACAATGATATTCGTTTTACCAGTTACAGTGCAGCCATTAGCGAACTTAGTAATTTAAACAAGTGAAGATTCTTTTTCTCACACAATATTTTCCCCCCGAAATTGGTGCTCCGCAAAACCGATTGTTTGAACTTGCCGTTCGTTTGAAACTAAAAGGTGTGGATGTTTCGGTGCTTACTGCCATGCCCAATTATCCTCAAATGGAAATTCACGAAAAGTATAAAGGAAAATTTTGTTTTTATGAGGAGATGGATGGATTAAAAGTTTACCGCTCATGGATTTTTGTTACAAAAAATAAATCTGTCTTCTGGCGATTATTAAATTACTTTTCATTCGTTTGGTCATCATTCTGGCGCGGATGGTTTCGTCTCGGAAAATTTGATTTCATCTTCTGTGAATCGCCACCGTTATTTCTTGGTATTTCGGCATATCTTCTTAAAAAAATAAAAGGAGCAAAACTTATTTTTAATGTGTCTGACCTTTGGCCAGAGAGCGCAGAAAAGTTAGGACTTGTGCAGAATAAATTTTTTCTTCTGCTTGCAAAATGGTTAGAAGAATTTATGTATAGTAAATCAGAACTAATCAGCGGACAGACGCAAGGTATTGTAAAAAATATTTCATCAAGATTTCCAAAACAAAAAACTTACTGGCTGCCAAACGGAGTTGATTTGAATTTTTATAATTCCGAAAAATTATTTACTGATTGGCGAAAAGAAAAAGGATTTTCTAAAAATGATTTTATTCTTCTTTATGCAGGGATAATTGGTTATGCTCAAGGATTAGAAGTGATTTTGAAAGCATCAGACCATCTTCGCTCAAACGATAAAATAAAATTCATCCTTCTCGGTAACGGACCTGAAAAAGAGAAACTGCTCTCTATGAAAAACGAACTTAATCTTTCTAATGTATTTTTTTATGATTCTGTATCAAAAAAAGAAATGCCTGCAATACTTCATACTATTGATGCCTCAATAATTCCTTTAAAAAAAATAGATTTATTCAAAGGAGCAATTCCATCTAAAATTTTTGAATGTCTTGCGATGAAAAAAACAATTCTGCTCGGAGTAGAAGGAGAGGCAAAAGAACTTTTTATTGACAAAGGAAAATCCGGGTTGGCGTTTATTCCGGAAGATGATAATGACCTTGCAGATAAAATCATTAAACTTTTTAATGATAAGAAATTAACAAAGCAACTTGCGGAAAATGGATATAATTACGTAAAAAAGAATTTTTCAAGAGATGAAATTGCTGATAAATTTTGGAAAGCACTTAATGATTTTTTTTGCTGAATTACATTTTAATGTGCCGCGAAAAATATTTTGCTAATCGGAAAGTTGTATTTGTGATTTGAATTTAGGAATTACTTTGTCGGTTTAAAAATAAATTGTAATATTACCCGTCTGTGTAGTTACCATTTGTCCAAACCAGAATTTTTTTACTATGAAACCCAAAATGATTATAAAACGATTTGAGAATATTTTACAAAATAACGAACGCGTTTTTTTTGATTACGAGGAGTTTGAAGTTATCATTGATTATTTTTCTACTTCCAATCAATATCGGAAAGCATCAATTGCTATTGAGATGGCACTTGAGCAGTATCCTTCCTCTATTGATTTTCTACTCCACAAGGTAAAGATACTGTATGATAATAAAGAAATACAAAATGCACTTGACATTCTTTCCAAAGCAGAAATTATTGATCCTATTCATCCTGAAGTTTTTATGACCAAAGGAGCTATTTACAACCAAATGGGTTCATCTGAAAAAGCAATAGAATGTTTTAAAAGTGCCATTAAGAATGCCGGCGCGATGCAGAATATTATAGAAGATGGTTATCGCTATCTTGCTTTTGAGTATGAACAACTTAAGCAATATGACAATGCGATTTTTTGCCTTAAAAAAGTCATCGGATTTAATCCCGAAAATAATGATATTTTCTATGAACTTTCCTGTTGTTATGAAGTAAGCGGAAAGGATAATGAAGCAGTAGAATTTTTTAATAGTTTACTGGATAATTATCCTTACAGTTATTGCGCATGGTTCAATCTGGGGATTGTTTATGACAGATTGGAATTGTTTGAAAAAGCCATTGAAGCATACGATTATGTTATTGCCATTAAAAAAGATTTTGCTCCGGGTTATTTCAATAAGGCAAATGCTATGGTAAATTTAGATCGTTTGGAAGAAGCAATTTTACTTTATTATGAAACTTTTAAATATGAAAAGCCCGAAGCACTTACTTACTGTTACATAGGAGAATGTTATGAGAAATTGGAGAACTACAAACAAGCAATGATTCACTACAATAAAGCAATTTCTATAGATCCGGATCTTGCCGATGCATGGTTAGGTATGGGAATTGTTCTTGACCATCAGGATAGGACAGCAGAAGGAATACATTATTTAAAAAAAGCTATCCGGATAGAAAATCAAAATGTGGAATTTTGGTATACCATAGCAAACGCTTATAAAAAACTTGGGTTCAGTGAAGAAACAGAAACTGCTTATCAAAAGGTAATTGAACTTGAACCTTCCATTGAAAGTATATGGTTAGATTATTCTGATTTATTATTTGAACTCGGAGACAAAGAAAAAGTAATTGAAATTCTTGCAGAAGGAATAAAACATCATCCCAATAGTGTTGAGATTTATTATCGGATGGCGGCTTGTCTTCTTTGGACAGGGAAAAAGCAAGAGGCATTAATTTATCTTCAGCATGCTTTGCAACATGATTTCAAAAAACACAAAGAGATATTCAAATTCATCCCCGGTCTTCGTAAAAACCGTGAGTTGCTTGATTTGATTAAGACATACCAAAAACAATAATTTTATTATGAATATTTCCTTACCTCATCTGCCCCAACGTTGCAAACAACCAAGAAGTAATGGCATTACTATGGTTATGGATAAAGGAATGAGTATCCGACAGTTAGAAGATTTCATTGAAGCATCAAGCGAATATGTTGATTTCGTAAAACTCGGCTTCGGAACATCTGTCATTACCAAAAATCTGAACAAAAAAATCAAACTCCTTAAAGGAGCCAATCTTAAACCATATTTCGGAGGAACATTGTTTGAAACATTTGTCATCCGCGGAATGTTTGACGAATATGTTTCGTTTGTTGATAAACATCATATAGAAGTAATTGAAGTATCTGACGGTGAAATAAAAATCAACCATGATAAGAAATGCGAATACATACATAAACTTTCTAAAAACTATACAGTTATTTCTGAAGTTGGTTCAAAAGAAGAAGACGTAATTATTCATCCTAATATGTGGATAAAAATGATGAATAAAGAATTGGAAGCAGGTTCATGGAAAGTAATTGCCGAGTCACGCGAAAGCGGAACAGTGGGCATTTATCATAACAGCGGTAATACACATACTTTACTCGTAAAGAAAATCATTGCTAATGTAAATTCCGAAAAAATTATCTGGGAAGCACCTAAGAAATCTCAGCAGGCGTGGTGGATAAAATTACTTGGTGCTAATGTAAATCTTGGAAATATTGCTCCCGAAGAAGTCATTCCTTTAGAAACACTTCGGCTTGGTTTGAGAGGCGATACCTTTTTTACTTTTCTGCCCAAAGAACTTTCTCGAAAAATATAATTTACAATTGAAAGAACTTTTTGAACATATCATCCACCTTGATTTTGAATGGCTTTTCCATCAATATGACAGTACTGTTTATATAATACTTTTCATTGTCATTTTTATTGAAACAGGAGTGGTTATTTTTCCGTTTTTGCCCGGCGATTCACTTTTATTTACAGCAGGTTTGTTTGCCCGACTTGGTTATATGGATATGCGTTTCCTTGTATTTCTTTTATTTTTTGCAGCAGTATCCGGTGATAATTCAAACTACTGGATTGGCAGAACGATTGGATTAAAGGTCCTGAAATTGAAACTAAAAGGAAAAAAGATAGTGAAACAAAAGTACCTTGACAAAACACATTCTTTCTATGAAAAATATGGCACAAAGACCATCATTATTGCCCGCTTTGTTCCTATTGTACGTACATTTGCACCTTTTGTAGCAGGTATTGCGGAAATGAATTACAAAAAATTTCTTCCGTTTGATATTCTTGGAGGTGCAATTTGGATTTTGAGTATGACCTTTGCGGGATATTTTCTTGGCGAAATTGTATGGATAAGAAAAAATATAGAATTAGTTGCGATTGGAATAATCTTTATCTCTTTTCTTCCCATTATTATTGAATTCATAAAACACAAAATGAAAAAGCAATGAGAACTTTCGGACTTATCGGCTATCCACTTTCTTCTTCTTTCTCTCAAAAGTATTTCAACGAAAAATTTGCACGTGAAAATATTTCTGATTGTGAGTTCAAAAACTTCCCGATTGAAAATATAGAAGAATTTCCTTCACTCATAAAAAACAATCCTACTCTTTGCGGACTGAGCATAACGATTCCTCACAAGCAAAGTGTGATGAAATATCTTAATGTGATAGATGATGAAACAGCAAAAGAAATTGGTGCAGTGAATTGCATTATCAGACGGCAGATGGCAGGTTACAACACCGATGTATTTGGATTTGAACAATCACTCAAACCATTACTCAAGCATCATCATAACAAAGCACTGGTACTTGGAACAGGCGGAGCATCAAAAGCAATACAATATGTTTTAAGAAAATTAAAGATTGATTACCTACTTGTATCAAGAACAAAGAACGAAGAACAAGGAACAAAGATTTTGTATTCCGACTTAAATAAAGAAATTATTTTTTCTCATTCCCTTATCATCAACACCACTCCCCTTGGAATGTTCCCTGACATAAATTATTGTGCAGATATTCCTTACGAATTTCTTTCTTCAAAACATTTGCTTTATGATTTAAATTACAATCCTGCGGAAACTCTGTTTCTGAAAAAAGGAAAAGAAAGAAGAACAGAAATAAAAAATGGAATGGAAATGCTTCATCTACAAGCAGAAAAAGCATGGGAAATATGGATGAGCCAATAAAAAAAAATATTTATTGCAGAGGGTTTTAATACCGAACAGAAATAGATTTTTGAATATTGGGCAGTCCCAAAAATTGGTTTCGTCATTGCGACATGACTCGTATTGAGCTTGGTAATTGAGCTTTGCCGAAATTTGCCGAAATAAGCGACCCGCCTGCTGCGGGCAGGAGCGAAAGGGAAGCAATCTCTAATCTGCCTGTGCCGACTTGTCTGCGTGCGGACGCACAGGCAGAACACGGCAGACAGGTAGCAAGGACAGAGATTGCTTCGGGTTGCTTGGGGCAACCCTCGCAATGACGTTTATTTGTATTTTTAGAACTGCCCTTAAAATGATAAACTATGAAACTTTAAACTTTAATCTTTTGATTTGTATCTTTGCGTCTCTGCGTCTTTGCGAGAAATAAAAATTGTCTGAACTGTGATTTATGTTGATAAATAGCATAACATAGGTTACACTTTTAGTCAATCATTAAGAACTACCCTACGAGGACTGCCCCTTAAGGGGCGCTTAATGGTTGATTTTATAGCACAAGATAGGTTACATTTTATATATTTTGTTCTTTGACATAATGAGACAAGTTACCAATCAACGGCTGTTGTATAGGGAAAATATTGTACTATTTCATTGTTTTGGCGTATCATCAGAGTTTGAGTATCTATATTCACTTCGGCTGTTACGTAAGAATATTTGAGATCTGGTTTCACATCAAACGATTCATTAGGCAGGTGTAATTTCAAATCACTCCGAATAAAACGGATAAAATAAATGCACCCTTCTTCTAATGGTATTTTTTC
>JAZDJJ010000046.1:0-3718 GCA_043804035.1 Bacteroidota bacterium | reverse complement strand
TTATAGTGGTCGCTGGTCTCCACTTTCATTTGCAATATTACAACATTTGTCAAACAGTCAAGAAGTGTCGCAAAAATTTGTTGGCAGTTCTCGTGTCTGTCCGCTGTGTCGTTGTCGTTTTTTAAACTTGCCCATAACGTTCCGCGGCTTGCAAACAGTGCGGGATTAAGCGCACAAAATTGTCAAGCCGATACAAAGTTAAAAATATTTATTTCATTGTCAAGTTACACAAAACCCCGCATTGTTGCAAACCGCTGTTAGCGCCAGTACTTATTTATTCTTGCATGTTGTCAAATGTTTAGTGTATTCATCCATAAATTTGTCACGTTGTTTTCTATAGTCGTCAACTCCTTCAAAATTGCTAATTTCAGGTTTAAGATTATTGAAATAAAAATAAACTGTCACATTATTTCCAGGGAACATTACAAAAATACCTAATGTGGAATTACTACTTTCAATTTTCTCACGACTTATTCCATAAACTTTGAAACCATTAAATTCAAGTTCAATTAGGTTTTTCTCCATTCCGGGTGAATGAGAAATTAAATATTTAAGATTATCAACTAGTCCTTTTTGGTCAGATGTGTATGATTTTTTCTCTGATAGTTCGATTTTTAAATTTACAAATGCGGCTTGTTTGTCGTTGTTGTATAAAACTCTATAACCGTCAATACGTGTAATTTCAACTTCTCCTCTGTCAGTTTTTATTTTTCTGACTTTTTCTGAAGTTTCAGGGAGTCTGTCTGGCGGAGATGCAGTCAGATTACTTGGATTATTAAAAGAAATAAAACAGTTGTCAATTTCATTCTTATTATTAAAACTTAAAAATAAAATTGTCAATAAAAGTGTCGAGAGTATTGTGATTTTTGATTTCATAATTACATAAATGTTTATATTTGGTTTTTGTATTGGCGCTAACGGTTTGCAGATTGGTGCAGGTGGGGATTACGAAGCAAAAAACTGTCAACCAAACACAAATGCTGATACGAGGCGGAATGTTCAATTAACCACTGAGCCCCCACTTGCACCAATGTGCTGTTATGTGCTGCCTTTCTTTTCATTCGGTTTGTTTAGTCGTGACCACAAGAACAATGTTTATTACTTTTTGCCTTGTCAAAACACTCTTTCCCTTCTTTAAATGCAAAGTAAGAAAGTCCAAGCGCCCCAATACTGTCAATGTATGCAAACTTTGTTAGTTCGTAAATGCCACTGCTTATAAGTAAAATGATAGACATATAAACACAAACTCTTGTGCATTCAGCGTCTGCAAGTATTGCGTCAGAATTAAGTTGTCTGCCTGCTTTGGTCTTGCCAATTATTAAAGCCCACATAATTGCAATTGAGATTACAGAAATTACAACTCCCCAAAATGTTGTTTCGGGTTTTTGTCTAGACCAAATGCTGTAAATGCTTGTCACTACAAGCCCTGCAACTAAAGTATAAAATGAAAAACCTGTTATTCGTAAAGCTGTTCTTTCAAATTTGTCTCGGTTGCTGTCTGGTTGTCGTTGAATACGAAGCACCATATGTGCAATACCAAGTCCTGAAACTACTTCTATAAAACTGTCTACCCCGAAACCGAATAATGCTAAACTTTTGTCTTCGTAGCCAAAATAAGTTGCAATAAGTCCTTCTGCAATGTTGTATAAAATTGTAAAACCTGCAAGTCCAAAAGCCAACTTGTAAAATCGCTGTTTGTCTGTCGGTGTTATTGCATTTATTTCCATTTTTTGTCTGTCTTTTTATAGTTGCTGTATCGTTTGTTAAGGTTGCACATAACGGTTTCGGGCTTGGCGAAGGTGGCGATTTTCACCACAAATGTTGATGCGGAGAACCAATGTTTGATTAACCACAAATGTGTCTGCGGAGCACTGAACCGCCACTTTTGCCAAGCCCGTGTTATGAGCTGGCGGATTTATTTTCTGTCTTGTGTAGTTGTCTGTCAGTTGGAGGATTTGTATAGTTGGATTGGATTATTTGTCATGTAGGTTTATTTTTTTGTCTGCGTTGGAGGAATGCGAAACTGTCAACCGTGAAAGAGGTTGTCTGCCCGCTTGCAGAGAGGGTAAAAAAATGGCAAGCTCTTGGCGCACACAAAACTATAAAAGCAGAATACCGCTTGTGCGCCATGTGCTTGACATTTTGAATTGGCGAATCTATTTTTTCAATGAAAGAAATAATGTTCCTTTTTGGTTTCCCATATATTTCTTCCATTCGCCAATAATATTACTTGTTGATATATTTCCCGTCCAACTGCCAGTGGGCTTTCCGAGTGATGATTCACTCAAAATAATTTTCCCTTTGCTGTCTATTGGTCCCTCTAATGAATACATTTTTTTGAGTAGCATATAATTGCCAGAAAGTTTCTCTTTTTGGCGTGTAAGTTGAATCTGTATAGTTGAACTTCCTATTGTTCCTGAATAATGATTTGTAAAATAAATAGGTAAAACATTTTGTTTCTTTTCTGTGAGTGAAATATTGAAAAAGGAATTATTGTTTAAAAAAGCAAAACCATAATATTGATTATACCACCAAGCTCCAAATCCACCACCGAGAATGATTATGAAAGAAATAATTACAATCCAAATTATTTTTCTTTTTTTCTTTTCTTGAACAACAACAGGTGCAGATGTTGGTTTGTTAACTTGGTGCTGCGGAGCTGGTTTGGCAATTTTGTTTTCTCCGATTTTCTTCTCGCTAATCCATTGGTCTACCGACAATAACTGTTCAACTAAAGTAGAACCGGAAATCTGTCCACCCGGTAGAAATTTTCTTTTATCTAAATTTCGCTTTAAAATTTCTGCTGATTCTTCCTTGCTCAGATGATACTGCAATCCCTTTTTAAACTGCAAATCAATTTCTGCCTTGCTCGCTATGCCTCCATCAAGCATGTTTTTAATATTCTTCGTGAGATTTTCTTCTCCCCTTCGGATTCTTTCATTGTTTATTTTATTATAACAATCGCTGATTCCTTTTTCTGAAAAAAGTATCATGTAAGCATTTTTCAGAGTGACTAAACTATTTTCAACAGTGCCTGCACCATATTTGTTTTTGAATATCTCGCGATTGCCTGCATTGTCGAGCACTGAAGTTTTTTCCAACCAGAATTTTTGCAGTGTTTCAAAATTTCTTTTGACTATTGCTGGAGAAACTGTTTTATTTTTCCAATCTAAAAATAAAATCTCAAAGGGATTGGAAGAGTTTATTATTTTCCAGTCGCCATTCGGTTCGTCAAAATTTTCAGGAATTGTTTCTAACCCTCCCTCCTCTGTGTTTTCAGAAATATTATTTCTAGTATTTTCATTTGGAAAATTTTTTTCAGTGGGTTTTAAGTTTGCGATAATTTCATTCTTTACACTCGTAAATGTATCCTGTAATTTTTGAATTGGAGGGGCGAGGTGCTGCGGCTGCTGTGGCTGCGTTTCCTGTGGTAATTTTACCACTGCGCCACACTTATTACAAAAGCGTGCGCCTTCTTTTAATGGATTACCACATTGTGTACAGTGCATAACAGTAAAGTTTAAAAAGGGTTTATTTCAATTTGTTTCCGCAATTCTCACAAAATGCTTCTTCCTCCTTAGTCACTGTAACGAAATAAACTATACATTTGTTGCAAAAACAAATGTATGCAAACAACAGAAACTCTTTTAAAAAAGAAGTATGGCAAATTACTACCGTTATTAAATGAAAAAGAAAAAAGAATTGTATTAGCTGCAGA
>JAZDJJ010000045.1:0-6920 GCA_043804035.1 Bacteroidota bacterium | reverse complement strand
ATAACCAATAACCAATAACCAATAACCAATAACCAATAACCAATAACCAATAACCAATAACCAATAACCAATAACCAATAACCAATAACCAATAACCAATAACCAATAACCAATAACCAATAACCAATGATTATCAACCATACTGTTACCGAACGTTTTCTACGTTACATTCAGATTGATACTCAATCTGATCCGAATTCTCCCACATATCCTTCCACAGAAAAACAAAAAAATCTGGGAAAAATTCTTGTAGAAGAACTGCAAGAAATGAGAATTGATGACGCTCACATGGATGAGTACGGATATGTATATGCGACCATTCAATCTAACTCAACAAAAAAAGTTCCTGTAATTTGTTTTTGCTCGCACATGGATACATCTTCCGACTGTTCAGGAAAAGACGTGAAGCATATCATTCATAAAAATTATCAAGGAAAAGATATTGTCCTGCCAAATGCAACAGATGGACAAAAAATAATTATCTCTCCCAATGATCATCCCGATTTATTAAATCAAATTGGAAATGATATTATTACTGCTGACGGAACAACGCTTCTCGGTGCCGATAACAAAGCAGGGCTTGCAGAAATCATGGACACAATTCATCATTTAGTTTCTCATCCTGAAATAAAACACGGTACAATAAAAATTCTTTTCACCCCTGATGAAGAAATCGGCAGAGGTGTTGATAAAGTTGACATGAAAAAACTTAATGCTAGTTTCGGCTACACGATTGACGGAGAAACACTTGGACATCTGGAAGATGAAACATTTTCGGCAGATGGAGTTACGATTACGATTAATGGATTTAGTATGCACCCCGGTTATGCAAAAGGGAAAATGCAAAGCGCCATTAAGATTGCTTCAGAAATAATTTCCGCATTGCCGAAAGAAAGAATTTCTCCCGAAACTACTGAGAAGAAAGAAGGATTTGTTCATCCTGTTTCTATGAGCGGGACAATTGAAAAAATGATTTTGAAATTTATTATTCGTGATTTCGTGAGAGATGGTTTGGGAAAATTAGAAAATGAGTTGAAAGAAATCACAGAGGGAATTGTAAAAAAATACAAAAAAGCATCTTATGATTTTGTCGTTACAGAACAATACCGCAATATGAAAGAGGTCTTGGATAAACAACCAAAAGTTATTCAGTATGCACTTAAAGCAATTGAACTAAGCGGAGTTAACCCTGTCCTTTCCAGTATACGCGGAGGAACAGATGGCTCGCGTCTTTCATATATGGGTATTCCATGTCCAAATATTTTCACTGGCGGGCATGCTTTCCATTCCCGTCAAGAATGGATTTCTATTTATGATATGAAAAAAGCCGTAGAGACGATTATAAATCTTTGTGCTATTTGGGAAGAGAAATCGTAATATTGTAGAATGCAATCCAAAAAATCTCATTCTCTTTTATTCTTTTATATTCTTGTCGCGTATGTGCTGATTCAGTTCGCGTGGTGGAGTTGTCTGCTCATTAAACAGAACAATGAAATATATCGTCTTAAAAGCGAAATCAATCTTCTTCATCATGAAAATCCTCAATTAGTAATTGAAAAAGAAAATGAACTGGAAAAGAAACTTCACCTCCGATGGCTAATGATTGCAGGCGAAGGAATGGTGTTTATTATTTTGCTGGCAATTGCTTTTTGGAGAGTGCGAAGCACATTTAAAAAAGAAATGGAACTTATATCACGGCAGAAAAATTTTTTGCTTTCTGTTACCCATGAATTATCATCTCCTATCGCATCAGTCAAACTTCAATTAGAAACTCTGCTGAAACGCGAATTAGATAAAGAAAAGGTAAAAGAAATTCTTGGCAATGCCATCACCGATACGGAACGGCTGAACAAATTAGTGAAAAATATTTTACTTGCTGCAAAAATTGACAACAGTGTTTTTGAATTGCATCGTGAAAAAATAAATCTATCCGATTTTTTTAATACGGAAATTTTACAGATTGTACAATCTCTATACCCAAAACAAGAAATTACATTCCACATTCAGCCGGATATTTTTTTTAGCATTGACAAAACGAGTTTCTTTTCTATCATTCTGAATCTTCTTGAAAACGCTGTGAAATATTCTCCTCAAAACTCAATAATAGAAATCATTTTAAAACAAGAAGCAAATCGTATAATTTTTTCGGTACAAGATGAAGGAACAGGGATTCCAGAAGAAGAAAAACAAAACATCTTTAAAAAATTTTACAGAATAGGAAATGAAGAAGTGCGCATGACAAAAGGAACGGGATTGGGTTTGTATATTGTGAAATATTTGGTGGAGCAGCACGGAGGAAAAATATCTGTTAAAAATAATTTTCCAAAAGGAAGTATTTTTAAAATTTCATTTATCTCAATGGTATAAATTAAACAATGGCAATAAATAAAAAAATAATTCTAATAATTCTTGACGGATGGGGAATTGGTGATGGTTCAGAATCTGATGCCATTGTCAATTCTAAAATTCCATTTTACGATTATCTTTTAAAAACATATCCTCATTCCACTTTATTTTCTGATGGAGAAAATGTTGGATTGCCGGAAGGACAGATGGGAAATTCGGAAGTTGGTCATCTGAATATTGGCGCTGGAAGAGTGGTGTATCAAGACCTTGTAAAAATTAACAAATCTATCCGCGAAAAAACCATTGACAAAAATCCTGTTCTGTTGGAAACATTCAGGTATGTTACTTCTCCGCTTTCAGGAAAGAGAGTTAGAGAGAGGCAACTTCATTTGATGGGATTGCTTTCTCCCGGTGGAATTCATTCCCACGAACAGCATCTCTATAAACTTTGTGATCTTGCGAAAGAGCATGGCTTAAAAAATGTTTTCATTCATGCATTCATGGACGGACGTGACTGCGACCCAAGGAGCGGGCTTCAGCATATCACGAATTTAGAAAAACAATTAAAAAATTCTGTAGGAAAAATCGCTACAATATGCGGAAGATATTATGCAATGGATAGAGACAAACGTTGGGAGAGAATTAAACTCGCTTACGATATGTTAGTGAAAGGCGAAGGGGAAAAAGTTGGTAGTAGCGGAGAAGCAGTAAAGCAATCATATCAAGAAGGAATAACAGATGAATTTATAAAGCCCGTTGTAATTTGTAAAAATGAAAAACCAGTTGCAACAATTAAAGAAGACGATGCAGTGATTTGCTTCAACTTTCGTACTGACAGATGCAGAGAGATAACAACAGTTCTCACACAAGAAAATTTTTTCAACTTCGGGATGAAAAAAATTTCGCTTCACTATGTAACGATGAGCAATTACGACCGCACTTTCAAAAACGTGCATGTGATTTATGATAAGGATGATTTAAAAATGACTCTTGGCGAAGTGCTGAGCAAACATGGTAAAAAACAAATCCGTATTGCAGAAACAGAAAAATATTCTCATGTTACTTTTTTCTTTTCAGGAGGAAGAGAAAATGTCTTTAAAGGCGAAACACGAATCTTGATTCCTTCTCCAAAAGTAGCCACTTACGATTTGAAACCTGAAATGAGCGCAGTGAAAGTTACAGATGCTATTCTGGCAAAAATTTCTAATTTATGTCCAGATTTTATTTGTCTCAACTTTGCCAATCCTGATATGGTTGGGCATACAGGAAATTATCAGGCAGTGATAAAAGCTATAGAAACAGTAGATACTTGTTTGAAAAAAATTGTTAATACAGGAATTGAACACGGATATTCTTTCATTATCATTGCCGATCACGGCAACGCGGAGTTCATGATTAACTCCGATGACTCACCCAACACAGCTCACACCACCAATTCTGTTCCCTGTATTCTAATTGACAAAGACCACAAGAATATTTCTTCAGGAAAACTTGCCGATATTGCCCCTACCATTCTTAAAATTATGGATATAGAAATTCCAAAAGAAATGACAGGAAAAGTTATGGTTTAATATATCACAAACTAATAACTAAATATGCTTTCCAACTTAAAGCAAAAGAGATACATGACTTGTTTACTTTTTATTTTTGATGTGCGGTGCATTTGCTTTTATCCTCACGTTTAAAATTCTTACATTTGAACCTTTGTATATTAACAATAGATGGATAAAATTTTAAACTTTTTAGAGGAACAAACTGGCGGGACTTGTTACAAGTCTTTCAAATATTGCGTGGATGAAACTGAAATCCCATCTGTTAATTACGAAGAAAGCCAATCTTACACTTTACAACGTGACAGATATGGAGAAACTGACACAAGTTTAAAGACAACAAAAGACATTTCAAAAACAGCAAAACAAATTGAAGGCATCACACCATTGTTTCGTTATTTCCTTGACGGGTCAAGAAGAATATACAAAGTAGATGACATTGAATTAGGAAGAAAAATATTTCCAATCATTGGCGGACAAATCGGAGTAGCTTGTTGCAAAAGAGAAAATCCATCAACCTTTAAGAAAGCGATTTTAGAACACAATCTTGTAATGTCTTTGCCAAGCGAAGCGGACAAAGACGGAAAAAATACGGAGCAGTTTTTTAACTCAGTTACTCAAAAAATAAATAACCTTTCAAATCTCCAACAATACAATTTAAAGTTTTCAAAAATTCTAACTTATCCCACAAAGCAACTTGAACCTGGTGAGACATTTGAAAACTTAGGTATTGCTAAAATTCAAGATGAAATGATAGAATGCGAAAAGAAAATTGTATCTGAATTAGTGAAGAAAAATTTATTGAACCAAGACAACTATTTACTAAAAGACGGCTCATTACAATACAAACCAATGAGGTCAGGAGATTTTCGTGAGTTATCAAAAATAAAATCAAACTATCAATGTGTAGTCGGACTTTCAAAGCATTTCAATCCCGAACTATCAAAAGATAAAACAGGAAAAAGTAATGCAACTAAGATCGCAAAGTTACCGCTGTACCATCGCACTCTCGCATTTATGTACCAAACAAACATTGTTTCAACCGAAATCCATTTTTGTATTTGGTATTTAAGAATTAGAGATGTGAAATATACTGAAAGTCCATTTGCAGGAGTTGTAAAAGTTGAAAAGGTTTTGGTAACTGATAATGAACTTGAAAACGGGTTAAGCAGTGATGAAGTTGATTTAATCAGTGCGAATATTATTAACGAAAGAAGTCCTGTTGCGTATGGCACAGACACACGATGGGCAAACCATCTCTACCCAATTTACCTGACAGAGAAGTATGTCAAAAGTCAATACATTAGTGATTTACATTTTCTAAACTTATTTTAAAATGACAAAACGAATCGGAAAAATTATTGCCACAGAAAAAATGCCGACAACGGTTGATGAGTTCTATTTTTGGACAGACAAAGAAAGAATCATTAAACCATTTGATGTTGTCAAGGTTGAACATATAAAAAATTCTGCCACCTTTGGTGTAGTAGAAGAAATTTCTCACTTCACTGATTCGCCAAGTTTTTTGGCAGGATATATTTCAAGTGATTTCGGAGATGTTGATCACAAACCGAACACTGAAAGAATAGGAATGAATTATGTGAAAGCAAAAGTAGTCAGCAACACAGAAGGGATTTTTACTCCAGTTCTTGACGGACATTTAGTTTCATTGGCAGATAAAGAAGATGTAAAAAAAGCATTAGGACTTGATGAAATTAAAAACAAACTTCCGTGCGGTTACATTGATATGTATGAGCCACCGGACAACATTAGAATTCCTGTTCACTTCAATTCACATTTTTTAATTGGACCCGAAGGAGCACATTTAAACATTTCGGGAATATCAGGACTTGCTGCAAAAACATCTTACGCAATGTTTTTACTTAAAGCAATTCAAAACCAATACATACATTCCGATAGTGAAAAGGAATCAGTCGCGTTTGTAATTCTGAATGTGAAAGGAAGAGATTTAGTTGCGATTGATGAACCAAACAAGGACATAGATGATAAAGACAAAGCAATTTATGAAATGCTTGACCTTGACCCGAAGCCATTCACCAATGTAAAATATTATTATCCTTACTCAAAAGAGTTTCCGACAACTTATGCAAATAAGGATGATGTGAATAGCCAAATGAAACAAGGAAAGGCGTTTCAATTCAAATATATTTTTGAAGAAGATAAAGACAGCATTGATTTGCTTTTCTCCAATGTTGACGACCCAACACAAACAATGGAATCCATTGTCAATTATATTTCAACTGGTCAGGGAAAATTTGACGGCATTACAAACTGGAATGAATTACTAAAAGAAATTCACGAACACACTAAAAAAGGCGATGCAAGCGGTAGAGATAAAGAAATTACAGTTTCAAGTTGGAGAAAGTTTTATCGCTTATTTAAAAAAACACTTGATAAGAGTTCTATTTTTGCAAATAGAATTGATAAAGGTGAAGTGCGGTTACAAGAACAAATCAAAAAAATTCAGAAGAATGATGTTTATGTTATTGATGTCGCACGGATGGACGAAGAAACACAAGGTTTTGTTTTTGGTGATGTGATGCGTGCCGTGTATGATTTGAAACTTGGACAAATTGAAAGAAAGGAAAGCGACATTCCGAGCAAGATTATTGTTTTCATTGACGAGTTAAATAAATATGCTTCAAAAGATGTTCCGAAAAGTTCACCAATTCTTCGGCAGATACTTGATATAACTGAAAGAGGTCGTTCACTTGGGATTATTTTATTTGGAGCGGAACAATTTCGCAGTGATATTCACGACCGTGTAAAAGGAAATTGTTCTTCGTATGCTTACGGAAGAACAAACGCAATTGAAGTTTCAAAAGGCGACTATCAATATGTTCCGCCAGTTTACAAATCAATGCTTACAAGATTAAAGCAGGGAGAATACATTATTCAAAATCCTGTTTTTCGCTCTCTGTTAAATATCAAATTCCCAAAACCAATCTACAAGCAGTTCAAAAATGGATAAAACAAAAACTATAATCGGGAAAGATGTTATTG
>JAZDJJ010000044.1:0-13500 GCA_043804035.1 Bacteroidota bacterium | reverse complement strand
AGGGCAGTTCTAAAAATACAAATAAACGTCATTGCGAAGGAGGAACGACTGAAGCAATCTGTTTTTTCATGTAGAAATAGAGATTGCTTCCTGCTTCGTGCCTCGCAGTCGCAATGACGAGTTCAATTTTTGGAACCGCCCTTTATTTATAGGACTTACGCACTTTGTATATTTCTCGCAGATTTGATAAACGCAAAGTATTTTCGTATTTCTTGGCGAACTTTGCGTCTTTGCGAGAGACAAAAAGTATTCTTGAGTAAGTCCTAATTTAGATAACTTTGCCTGCTTATCAATTGAGTATTAGAAGCATGTCAGGAACAAACAAAACATTACTTTTTCTATTGGGAATTTCTATTGGACTACTTGCCGGAGCCGGTTTTTTCTTTTTCAAAATAGATGATATGATAACTAGCATGAAACTTTTTAAATCAATTCCGGATACCATCATCGTTCATCAACGAACAGATAATGATTCTGCTTCCAAAAATATTTTTAACAAAACAAAAAAAGTATCTTCAGATAAATCTTCTATGAAAAATTCTTTGAGTTCTGCCAAATCATTTGCTATGAAATATTCTCATGAAATTCCGAGTAAAAAAGTATTAGCCGAGTCAGATTCATTACTTAACGATTCAACAACAAACATTTCTGCATACAATTCAAAAGAGGATATCGTCATCGTAAAAAAAGATGAACTGATAGAAACAAGTTCTGTTGTAGTTATGCATCTTGATGAAAATGATGAAACAAAAAATCCAAATGATTCATTGCTTGAACAAGTAAGCGGGATTAAAGACAAACAGAAAAATGCTATTGCTTCTTTCAAAATAGAATTTTGGCAGTCGCCCATAAATTACAAAGGATACAAAATGACGAAAAATAAAATTGTTCTTTTTGGAATTAACACAATTGAAAACATTAAACTTTTTCATCTGGATGAAAACATTTTTCTCAAGGTCGGACAAAACATCTACAAATTATATTTCACAGATGAATTCAAACAATTTGAAAAAGTAAATGACGCTTCATTGCTCGCAAAATTGAATCGCTGAAAATGAAATTGGCTTTTTATAAATATCACGGGACAGGAAATGATTTTATTATCATTGACAATCGTGATTTAATATTTAACAATAAGGAGAGCGGATTAGTTGCCCGTCTTTGCCATCGCAGATTTGGCATTGGTGCTGACGGACTGCTGCTTTTGCAAAACAAAAAAGGATATGACTTTGAAATGGTGTATTACAACTCTGACGGAAATGAAAGTTCGTTTTGTGGAAACGGCAGCCGATGCATAATTGCTTTCGCAAAAAAAATCGGAATATTAAAAACAAATAATATAAAGTTTTTTGCAATTGATGGCGAACACGAAGCAAAAATCAAAAGAAACATTATCAGTGTAAAAATGAATAATGTAAATAATGTTGAAGTGCATCCGGATTATTTATTCATAAATACCGGCTCACCGCATTTTGTGAGTTTTGTAAGCGATGTAAAAAAAATTGATGTACTGGATGAAGGAAGAAAAATCCGCAACAGCAAGCCATTTAAAAAAGAAGGAGTGAATGTAAATTTCGTTGAAAAGAAAGATAATTTTATTTTTGTCCGCACTTATGAACGAGGTGTGGAAGATGAAACATTATCCTGCGGTACAGGAGTTGTGGCTTCGGCACTTGCAGCGGCAATGAAAGGAATTTCTACTGCGGCGAATCAATGCAAAATCAAAACTCTTGGAGGAGAGTTAAGGGTTAGTTTCAAAAAACAAAAAGGAAATTCCTTTTCTGATATATGGATGGAAGGTCATGCAATATTTGTTTTTAATGGTGAAATAAAATAAAAAAATCATTACTATAGGACTTACGCACTTTATTTATTTCTCGCAGATTTGATAAACGCAAAGTATTTTCGTATTTCTTGGCGACTTTGCGTCTTGGCGAGAGACAAAAAGTATTCTTGCGTTAGTCCTATACTATTCACTTTCAATAAAAATTTCCCGCATGCAGATAAATGCAGAAAATACTAATGAAGTTCAAATTCATCAACGAAAAATCAGCAGTATCTGCAAGAAAAATCAGTTGCCTGAATAGTTACAAAAAATTATAGTAATTGCAAGAATATGAAACAGAAATTATTAGAAACCCTTTCACGTAATTTTGATTATCTCATTCCACGGGATTACGAAACAATTTTTTTACTCATCCTTCTTTACGAGAGAATAGACAAACAGGAAATTGATGAAGCATTTTCGCAAAATGATTTCGAAGATGCAGTTGATGAAGTATCTTTTGTATTGCAACGTAGCAGAGGAATTCAGAAAGAAAATATTTCTAAACGGCTCAGCCAGCATTTTTATACTACACTAAAAATTGGCGATAACTATAAATTTCAACTTACAATTTACGCAAAAGAACTCATCAAACTTATATTGAATGAAATCACTCCCGACTACGAGAAATTAGAACTTATTTACACTTTCAAACGCACTCTGCCTTTGCAGGAGGATGATATTTCTTCTATTGACAAATTAGAATACTGGCACAAACATCACTATCACGCTTCGCAGAAAGTCATCATTTCGCATACCGATAATCTTCATCGCTTTGTGGATGAAAAAATTTCTGAACTCAGACAAATTTTAAAACCTCAGAACGAAAATCCAAAAGAACTCATCGCACAATTTCTCATCATCTTTGAACAACTTGGCAAACATACCGAAGGTATTACCAACGCATTAAATTTTAAACAAGATGTGATTGATAAAATAAAAAACTCAGAAAAAAATTTCAAATCTGACAAAGACACATGGGAACGTCATAGTAAAATTCTTCATGAGATAACTGATTTTTTTGAAACTATTGACTGCCGTGTTCTTTCTATTAATGACAAAATTCAGCAGGCACGTTCGCGGTTAAAATCACTTTACGACAATCTCCGGTACAAACAACAATACAAACTCAAAATAGAAAAACTTCTTTTGCTGTTTCTTAAACACGTTAAAGTCAAAGAAGATGAAGTTACTTTCCCCGAAATATTTAAGATGAAAGAACTTCCCCATTACAAAGAAAGATTTCTCTATCCGCCTTTCCTTGATTTCTCAAATGTACAAGCAAAAGAATCTCCACCTTTTACTATTGACGAAGAATACAAGCAGAAAGTTGAGTTAGAAAAAATGAAAATGCTCAACCGACAAGAAAGTACAATGCACTGGTTAGACGAAATAAAAAAAGAAATTGAAGTAGGGAGAGAAATAATTTTTGAAGATTGGTTTTGCAAAATTTTTGAAGAGCAACAAAATCTTGAAGTGCCAATAGATGTTTGCTATAATTTAATTGAAAAATACAACGGACGCGAAGATGTTGAAGTGAAAATAGAAAAGAAACTTATTGTTCCACAAAATAATAATATTGCACTATGGAAATTGAAAATCCACCCTACGAATTCTTAAAAAGCGAACGTGCCAAAAAATATTTTGCCGATATGGATTTTGCTCTCAGGCAAGGGCAACATATTCAAAATTTTGGTAATAACATGAAAGTGTGGGATTTCATCAACGATTATTACGACAAAGGTCTCACAAAATATTATGAAGAATTATTTGGCGTATATCTGCGTAAAGATCAGAACGAGCGGGATATTTATTTCTACCTTGAATTTCCTGAAGACAGTAAAGGAAAATTTGGATATGAACGCACTTACACACTTGAAGACAGGCACGTTATTTTTGCTATTCTCCTGCTGAATATTTATAAAGATAAATTTTTTGAAGCAAAAGAAGTACATTGTGAAGACCTTGAATATTACATAGAAGAAAGTGAGAATAAAGAACTCTGGCAAAAATTACTCTATGGAGAAGTGAAGCACAACTATACTCCGAATGAAAAAGATGAAGTTAAAAGAAAAATAGAACGTATCATCAACAGTTTTGAACGACTCGGATGGATACGTTGGATGAACCAAGATAAACTGCACTTTGAAATTATGCCAAGCATAGATCGTGTTGCAAAACTTTATACATCCGAAATAAATAATGTGGAACTGATAACAGAATATTTAGAAAATAATTTATCTGCTTGAAACTTTTTATCATACCCACACCTATCGGAAACTTAGAGGATATTACCCTAAGAGCCATTCGTGTTTTGAAAGAAGTGAATTTGATTCTTGCCGAAGACACACGTATTACGAGGAATTTACTTAAACATTTTTCCATTGAAAATAAATTGCAGTCGCATCATTTGCACAACGAGCATAAAACTGTGGAGCAAATTGTTGAAAGAATTAAAAACGGAGAAACCATTGCACTCATAAGTGATGCCGGCACTCCCGGTATTTCTGACCCGGGATTTTTACTTGTGCGTGAGTGCATCAAAAATGGAATTGAAGTTGAATGTCTGCCCGGCGCAACTGCATTTGTTCCTGCTCTTATTAACTCCGGTCTGCCCTGCGAAACATTTGTGTTCGTTGGATTTCTTCCTCAGAAAAAAGGAAGACAAACAAAACTTAAAGAACTCGCAGAAGAAACCCGCACAATGATTTTTTATGAATCACCTTTTCGCTTAATGAAAATGTTGAAAGAATTTTCTGTTGTTTTCCAAAACGAAAGAAGAGCCAGCGTTTCACGCGAACTCACAAAACTTTTTGAAGAAACCCGACGCGGAACTTTGCAAGAGTTGATTGAGTATTTCGGACAAAAAATCGTAAAAGGAGAAATAACAATAGTGGTTGAAGGAAAACAAAATTGAAAGGAAATTCTGGAATAGTGGATTTAAGGGCAGTTCCAAAAATTGGTTCCGTCATTGCGACTGCGAGGCACGAAGCAGGAAGCAATCTCTATTTCTACATGAAAAAACAGATTGCTTCAGTCGTTCCTCCTTCGCAATGACGTTTATTTGTATTTTTAGAACTGCCCTCAATGCTTTGTGGACTTTGTGATTTCTTGGTGATCTTCGTGGTTAAGTGTTTTTTTATATTTTTGGAATCGCCCATAATTCTCTTTCACATCATAACCAAATTACAAATGAAAAAAATATTATTATTTACTACTTACTATTTGCTACTTGCTACTCTTTCATCATGCTTTCTTCTCGGCATTCACATAAATGTCCATAATCCAAAACACGCAGGCAAATATCCAAAATTTTCTGAATCAATAAAACTTCTCGGCTCGCTGAATAAATATCGTACTTGCTTTGATGCCACATTCTATAATCTTAATATTTATGTTGACCACAAAAACAAATATCTGAAAGGGAAAGTAGAAATGCATGCAACTGCTCTTTCTGATTTTGATACGCTTCAAATTGACTTGTACCAAAACATGAAAGTGAATAAAATTATTTCTTCCGATGGAAAAGAATTAAACTACTCTCGCAAGTTTGGAGACATCTTTGTGAAAATGACTCGCACTATGAAGAAAGGAGAAAATTTTAAAATTAGTATTGATTATGAAGGTTCTCCTGTCGTTGCAAAGAAGCCACCATGGAAAGGCGGTTTCGTCTGGAAGAAAGATAAGGATGAAAATCCATGGATAGGAGTTGCCTGCGAAACTGAAGGCGCAAGTTTGTGGTGGCCATGCAAAGATGTAACTAATGATGAACCCGACAGCGTTTCTATAAACATTACAGTTCCGAAAAATCTGGTAGCAGTTGCTAACGGACAATTGCGAGAGAAACAGGAAAATGGCAATTTCACAACTTACAAATGGTTCGTCTCTTACACTATCAATCTTTATAATGTTACGCTTTACATCGGAAATTTTGTTTTGATTTCTGATTCATATACGAGTCCGGTGAGCGGAAAAATCCTCCCGATAAATCATTATGTACTTCCGATGAATTACGAAAAAGCAAAAAACTATTTTTCTCAGGCAAAAGAACAGATTGCTTTTTATGAAAAAACTTTTGGTGAATATCCATGGTATCGTGATGGATATAAATTAGTGGAATCGCCTTATGCAGGAATGGAACATCAGAGTGCCATTGCTTATGGCAACGGATATAAAATGAATTATGGAGGATTTGGAGGATTTGGAGAAGGATTTGATTACATTATCCTACACGAAAGTGCCCACGAATGGTGGGGCAACAGTGTTACTGCTGCCGACCTTGCCGATGTTTGGGTGCATGAAGGTTTTGCTACATACGCCGAAGCACTTTATGTTGAAAGCACACAAGGGCAAAATGCTTATCTGAGATATTTATTTTTCTACCGTCTCTTCATAAAAAATAAACGTCCTGTTGTTGGTCCCGTTGGTGTGAGATTTTTTGATTACAAAGACGGTGATGTGTATGTGAAAGGAGCATGGATACTGCATACACTTCGCACACTCATTAACAACGATAAAATTTTCTTTGATATCATCAAAACATTTTACGGGAACAACAAAATGAAAACCGTAACATCACAAGATTTTATCAATGTCGTGAATGAAAAAACCGGAGAGAACTACGGATGGTTCTTTAAACAATACTTAAACAATCACAAAGTTCCGTTTCTGGAATATTATTGGGATGGGAAAGATATTTTTTACCGATGGGCAAACACCGACTCCACTTTCAAAATGCCAGTTGAATTAAAATTAGATGGAATGAAATCTCTGAATATCAAGCCGAGTAATATTGTACAAAAAGTACAGGTCTCATCAGAATATTACAAATCAATTTCTTTCCCATCTAATACTTTACTTTTTGGGAAAGAAGAAAATAAGAAACTAAAAAAAGAAGCAAAAACCATTTGTCATTGAAATGTAATTGCTTTAATATGAAGCGATATTATGGCTGAACTACAGGAGTTATATAAATTTATTTTCCTCTATCAGGCATAGGAGCAGAAGCAGAAGGCGGTGCAATTAGTCCTTCGTACTTTTTAAATCTATCTTCCAATTCTTTCGCAAGAGTTTTTGCTTTGAAGCGATGAGCATCAGTTATCAATTGCTGCATCATCTCCAGACGGTCTTCAAGATAAGAACCAAGAGCACCTTGTTCGCTCTTGCGTACCGATTGAGCATACTTAACCTCTCCTTCCATAATATCAAAAAAACGTCTGCTGATTTTTATCGGCTCTTCGGTAGCATCAGCCATGTAAAATGCCAGAATGAGATAATAAGTATAAGAAATTGGATCGTAGTAATAAGGAATATTTTTTTCGGGAAGAACTTCTATGCACTTGCGCAAAACTTTCAGAGCAGAGTCCTTTTTCCCTTCCTGAATGAGCGATATAGCCAGAGTACGCATTTGCATCCTCATTGTCATTGCCATACGGACATTATTTTCGTCCATCCAAACTTCATTCTTATCAAGTCCGCCCCAGTGTATTTTATTCATCAGATTATCATACATAATATCAGTAGCAATGCGTTGACTGCCTTGATATGGAACTACGCGATAAGCAAGCCCTTCAATCTGAAAATGTTCTTCCAACCCTACAAATGCATCCGAACCAACAGTAACTGCAAAATACACAGGACGTTTCCAATTATTAGCAGCAAGAATATCTAAAACTAAAAGATCGTTTTTCATGATGTATCCTTTTTTGCCTATGTCCCATACAAGTTCTTTCATCAGTTTCGGAGAACTCAAAGTATCAGTTCCTTTATTTGAAGTATCAGCAGAAGAAATTTTTACAGCAGAAAAATTATCAAGAGATGGGTTCAATGATTTCATGAAGTTAACTGAATCCACAGGCAAACTGAAAGTAGTTGTGGGAAGATAATTTACCGGTTTCGTTCCCCACGAAATTTTTGCACGCGGATTATCACTGCCTACAAATTCTATCATCTCTTTCAGATTGACAGATTGTCCTTTCAGCTCTTCTCTTATACGAATTGGAACAAAATCGCGATTACCCTGAGCGTATTTATCCTGCGAGAGCAAAAGTGAAATAGGATCGGATTCGTATGCTTTTTTTCGGAGTTGATCAATGTACCAATCGGTGTTGGCAAGAGAAAGATTGATGACACGCACATCTGTACGTATGCCTTCAACTTCCTGTGCATACCAAAGAGGGAAAGTATCGTTATCGCCATTCGTAAATAAAATTGCGTTGGGTGCACACGAATTAAGATATGCAGCAGCAAAATCGCGGCAGGTATATCGCTTGGCACGGCTATGGTCATCCCATTCTTCTTTTGCCATAATGGTTGGAACAGCGAGCAAACAAATAACACTCACAAGCAATGCACGGATTTTTTCATTAGTTAATTTTTTCTCAAGCAACTCATATATTGCTGCTACACCAATACCAATCCACATTGCAAATACATAGAATGAAGCCGCATAAGCATAATCACGTTCGCGCGGCTGGTAGGGATATTGATTCAGGTAAAGAACAATGGCAATACCTGAGAGAAGGAATAGCAACATCACAATAAAAGCATTTTGTTTATCGTACTTAAAATGAAAGAAAAGACCTATCAATCCCAGTAAAAGTGGCAAACAATACAATTTATTATTTGCTTTGCTTTTCGTAACACTTTCAGGGAGATTCTCCTGAGGACCTAATCGCATTGCATCCAAGAAAGTAATTCCGCTAATCCAATTTCCTTCAATACGGCTGGTGTGTTCAATGCCATGTCCTTGCACATCATTTTGTCTTCCTGCAAAGTTCCACATAAAGTAACGTAGATACATATGAACAAACTGATATTTCCATGCAAAGGCAAGATTCTCTCCAAAGGTGGGCTTCATCAGAGTTTCATATTTACCATTGCCGGGATTCATGACTTTTATTGGTGTTCCTTTAATATCAGCCCACGTTTTGTAAGCACGCTCGTGACTATTCTGCTGGCTCCACATACGGGGAAAATAAGTACAGAAACGTTTATCATAATTTGGAATGGCGTCTATGCGGTCATCTGCAATAACATATTTTCCAATTTTATTATCACGCACATAAATCGGGCTGCCATCTACATAGTGAGGTGTTGGATCTTCTTTATCTACACTGTACATTGGCGAAGATGCCGGGTCATCATCGCTTCCGTAATAAAGTGGAGCATTGTAATATTGTCCGTATAAAATCGGCCAGTCGCCATACTGCTCACGTTTCAGGTAAGAAAGTAAACTGATAGCATTATCGGGATTGTTTTCATCCATCGGAGTATTTGCCTGCGAACGGATAATGAGAATAAAAAATGATGAATATCCGATGAGTATAGCAGTGAAGCAAAGAAGTGCTGTGTTCCAATGTGGTTTATTGCGCTTTGTTGTGTAATAAAGTCCCCAAACAATAAGACCGATAAGAAGAACAAAATAAAATATTGTTCCCGAATTAAATGGCAACCCGAATGAGTTTACAAATAGTAATTCGAATTTTGCCGACAAATTAACTACACCGGGAATGATTACACTCTGAACTATTCCAAGCAGCACAACAGAAATTATTCCTGTAATGATTAATCCTTTGCGTGTAATGTTTTTGAATTTTTTAAAGTAATAAACAAAAGCAAGAGCAGGTATAGTGAGGATTCCCAAAAGATGAACACCAATGGCAAGACCAATTAAATAAAAGATGAGAATAATCCAGCGATCTGCATGCGGTTCATCGGCTACTTGTTCCCATTTAAAAATTGCCCAGAACACAGCAGCAGTAAAAAAAGAAGACATGGCATAAACTTCGCCTTCCACAGCCGAAAACCAAAAAGAATCAGAGAAAGTGTAAGCAAGTGCTCCTACTAATCCGCTGCCGAGGATAACATATATTTTTCCTTCGGTAAGTTCAGCACCGTTTCGCAGGATAATTTTTTTTGTGAGATAAGTAATAGTCCAAAACAAAAATAAAATAGTAAAAGCGCTGCACAAAGCCGACATATAATTAATCATCATCGCAACACGGCTCGTATCTCCAAAAGCAAAAAGAGAAAATATTCTGCCAAGTATTCCAAACAAAGGAGCTCCTGGCGGATGTCCGACTTCTAACTTGTAAGCGCAGGCAATATATTCACCACAATCCCAAAAACTGGCAGTGGGTTCTATAGTAGAAAAATAAGTGAATGCGGCTATGAAGAAAGAAACCCAGCCGACAATGTTATTGAACTTTTGATATTTTTGTTTCACAAGAAATATTAGTTTTTTATTTTTTGAAAGTGTGAAGGTATAAAATATTTTCTTTGAGATTTTTTTTATTTTTGCAATTTTATTGACCGATGGTGTAATTGGTAACACGTCTCCCTTTGGAGGAGAAGAGTCCCGGTTCGAGCCCAGGTCGGTCAGCAAACAAAAAGCAAGAAGATAAGATTGATAACCGACTGTTGAATATTTTCGTGTCGGTTTTTTTATTTTTTAAAAATCAAAAAAGTTCATTCGTAAAATTGGAGAGATGCCAGAGCGGTTGAATGGGGCGGTCTCGAAAACCGCTATATCCGTAAGGGTATCCAGGGTTCGAATCCCTGTCTCTCCGCTGAAAAAAGTTTTATGTTTATTTGTGATTTTTTTCTATACTTGTCCCGAAGAAGATGGCGGGTCAAGCCCGCCATGACGTGTACCCGAACAGTAATCTTTTATTTACGTTTCTTTTATAAATCCTTTTTGATGTTAAGCCCATTTATTTGGTTATCTGCCTATGCCCTGCAGACAGGCGTGAGAATAGAAAATGGTATAGAAAAAAGAAATAAGTAATTAGAAAATAGTAACCTATATTTTTTCTATAAATCCTTTTTGACTTTTATTCCGTTTATGTGTAATTAAAATTTTATGTACGTTTGTCCTATATATTTTTTTACAAATGATGCAAATTAAAAACCATCTACACCAATTCATCGTTTTTAACTTTTTGCTTTTTACTTTTTATACTTCATATTCTCAACCCGTCATTACTTATTGGGATAAGGAAAGCACTAAGAAAAAAAGCGAAGAAAATTTTCAAAGCGGAATGCAACATGGATATTTTGCCAAGTGGTTTAAGAACGAACATCTTGCAAAAGAAGGAATGTATAATATGGGACTGGAAGAAGGTATATGGAAAGTGTGGTATGAAAACGGAAAAATAAAAAGTGAAGAAAATTTTTTATCGGGAAAAAAACTTGGCAAATCATCTTACTGGTATCAGAACGGACATCTCGGTCAAATCTGTTTTTACAAATATGATCAACCCGATAGTATTTGGACAGGATGGTATGAGAATGGTAAACAAAAAAGTGAAGAAAATTTTAAAACATTCGAATCAAAATTTATCTGGTTCAGTTCAAGGAATGGAAAATTTTTGTATTGGTATCCGAATGGAAATCTTCAGAGCGAAGGAACTTTTAAGGATGATAAACAGGAAGGACTTTTTACAAATTATTATGATGATGGTAAAAAACAAATTCAAGGAACATATAAAAATGGTAAGCGCGAAGGCAAGTGGACATACTGGTATGAAAATGAAAAAATCAAAGAAGAAAAAATATATTCTAATGATAAATTTACCATTCTGAATTTCTGGACAGAAGATGGCAAGCAGCAAGTAAAAGATGGTAATGGTTTTTATATTTTTTATGATTCCCAAAAACGCAAAATCAAGGAAGGAAATCTGAAAAACGGAAAAGAAGACGGAGAATGGACTTTATGGAACGAAGAAGGATTTAAAGAACATATACTCTCATTTGCCGATGAAAAGAAAAATGGAAAGTGTACCAACTTTTACAAAAACAAAAAAATAAAAAGTGAAGGCAATTATACCAACGACAAAAAAAATGGTTATTGGAAATTTTATTTAGAGAACGGGAAATTAGAAATGGAAGGATATTTAAAAGATGATATGCAAAATGGAAAATGGATTTATTGGCTTACGAATGGAAAAAAAGAAGCTGAGGGATTTTACAAAAATAATAAGCAAGATAGTATATGGCAATATTGGTATTCAAAAGGAATGTTTTGGAAAAAAGGATGGTACAAAGATGGAAAGAAGAATGGCTGGTGGGAATTTTATTATCAAAACAAACAAAAAACTGAAGCAGGAAAATTTATAAATGACAAGCAGGACAGTTTATGGACTTCGTGGTACGAGAACGGACAAAAGAAAAATGAAGGCAATTTTAAAAAAGGCATGATGGATGAAAAATGGATTGGCTGGCATGATAATGGAAATAAAAATTACGAAGGAGAATATTCTGACAGCATGAAAATTGGCGAGTGGAAATATTGGTTTAAGAATGGAAAATTATTTCAACAGGGATTTTACAAAAATGGCAAACAACATGGTATTTGGATTTATTGGTTTGATACAGGAATAATTGAAAATACGGGAGAATATGAAAATGGCGAACGTATCGGCAAATGGATTTTTTATTATGAGATGGGAGTAAAATATCAGGAAGTAAATTATAAATTCGGTAAACTGGCCGGTTCAATCAAAACATGGTACCCCAATAATTCTATTCAAAGCATAGGGCATTATTCCATTTCCCGCCCAAGCGAAAAATCGGAATGGATAAGCGTGAAAGATGGTAATTGGATTTTTTATGACAACAAAGGAAATGTAGTCCGTAAAGAAAATTACAAAAGCGGAGTGAAGCAATAAATTTCTTCTATACTTCGGCAAATTTCGGCTATTCCGGCAAGCTCAATACGAATCATGTCGCAATGACGGAATCAATTTTTGGAACCGCCCTTAACAAAACTTAATAAACTCTCATTTCTTTCTTGAAAAAATTATTACCTTTCTCATCTACATATTTATATATATAGACAATGTAAGGGAAAATTTGTTTCACTTCTCTTCCCAATATGTCATAGATTGCTACAAGTTTGGTATTGCCTGATGGAATAAAATCAGTAGGTAATTCTTTTACATCTACTGTTGAACATATTGTATCTGTGCCAGAATTATAATCTTTTGCGTCAGCATTTGGTATAGTTACTACTTCAGTTGGTGGTGTCATGGGAATAAAAGAAGGAATAAAGATAGTGGTATTAGGTGTAGAAATATTAATATTTAAATCTTTTTCATAACAACCACTATGGCCAAGTGAATCAGTTTTAATTACATAAGCTTGACTACCTAATTTAGTAGGAAGTCCAAAGTCAACATCACCAAAAGCAAAAATACTTTGTCCTAATTTTAATGCTGAACGAATCGTAATGAAATTATCATCATCATTCTCATAATTAACACCATGAGCGCGCGCCCATAATAAATTACCATCTTTATCAAGTTCAGACAAAAGGGAATTATACTTGTCATAACGTCCTGAAATAATTAAATTTCCTGACAATGTTTCACTTATATTACAACTAAAATCATATTCTGATCCTCCAATAACTTTTGACCACAAAGGATTCCCATTTGAATCAGTTTTAATTAAATAACAATTTTCATTTCCATCTGAACTAAAACTTTCAGTTGTTCCAATCATGGCATATTCACCATCAGAAGTAATAATCATACTAGTGTGAAGATTTGTTAATTGATTTACTTTTTATACATTTGCCAAAATTTCATTTATGGCAAGTATAGGAAAAATTATTTTAACAGAAGAAGAAAAGCAGAAATTGCTTATCTGGTCAAGGTCGCAGAAAATGGATT
>JAZDJJ010000043.1:0-5219 GCA_043804035.1 Bacteroidota bacterium | reverse complement strand
AATAACAACACTATTATCAATGCGAATGGAGGGAGTGTGGGGATTGGAGCAGAAAATCCTCAACATAAATTAGATGTGCGAGGAAATGGAAAAAGCATAATCAATGTAGAATCTCCTGTAACTTCAAACCAAGCAGGAATTGAATTTTACAGAACAGATAATTCAGACAAGTCCTTTATTTATTTGGAAAACTATGGAGATTCTGGAATTGCTACAAATAAAAATCGTTTAGTATTAGAATCTGGTGATGATGGAGATCAAGATTATATTTTGTTTAGGAATTTTCTTTGGTCACCACCACTGCTAGGAACACCAAAAGATGTAATGGCAGTGCATAGAGATAAAGTAACAATTGATGCGAATGTAGGCATTGGAACAAATACTCCTCAATATAAATTAGATGTTTGTGGAATAATACGTGCAGAAGAAATGAAAGTAAATCTTTTAGGTTGTGATTTTGTTTTTGAAAATAGTTATAAACTAATGTCTTTATCGGAACTAGAAATGTTTATTAAACAGAACAAACATTTACCCGAAATACTGCCCGCAAAAGAAATGGAAACCGATAATGGTGTGCTAATAGGTGAAATGCAAACAAAACTTTTGCAAAAAATAGAAGAACTTACTCTGTACATTATCCAGCAAAATAAAAGAATTGAAGAATTAGAAAAAAAATCAAATCAATCGAAAAAATAATTCCAATCACAAATTAATAAACTGAAAAAGAAATGAAAAAAGTTTTTCTACTTATAGTTTTATTCTCATTTTCTTTTGGGAAAGGCGGGGGATGGGTTTTTGCGCAAAACAATAATTTTGTTTATTTGCAAAAGAAAAAATTCATGCTTAATGGAAATGAATATTATCCTGTGGGAGTAAATTATATTGTTGATATTGTAAAAGACCCAAACACAGGTAATTTATACATTGCTCCGCATCATGGATACGGCACTTCAAATGATTACGAACACGGTGACGCAGTAAATTCATTACAGGAAATATGGGATGATTTTTACAGAATGAAACACAGCATGGGTATTAATTCCATTCGCCTATGTGGATTAGGACCTGTTAAAAATCCAAGTGCGGATGGATTTTCTTTTACCGCAATAACTAATCCGTACCCTAATCCTATTTATACTGGACCGCCTCCTTCAACTGTAACTTTTACTCCGCCTTATTCAGGAAATTCTTCCGTAAACCAAAATTGCGCAACGCTTTTTAGTTTTATCAATAGTGTTTTATCCATAGCGGCTGACCCGCAAATAGATATAAAAGTAACTTTATTAGCAGGAGGCGGGAGTGCGGCAACTACAACGCAGAGAATTAACTTTAATCAATACAATAATCTAACTTCCACAAACGGTCGGTTGGATTACAAAAATTATCTTTCTGCTTTATCAGATTATTTTAAGACAAACACTGCATTATTTGCATACGATTTATTTAACGAACCATTGTATTTTGACGGAGGTAACTTCAGAAAAACTGAAGTGTGTCAAATGGTTTCTGACTGGTATCAGGAAATAAAATTAAAAGCACCTAATCATCTTGTTACTATTGGTCTTGCCGGGCCAGGCGAAGTATATGAATGGGACCCGGGAATATTGAATTTAGATTTTATTTCAGTTCACACTTATCCTTCGGTAACAAATCCCAATAACACCAGCGAACAAACCTTGGGTGTTAACAGAGTTTTCAGTGATTTGTATTGGTTCGGAAAAAATGTAAACAAACCATGGATTATTGGTGAAACAGGTTTCTCAGCAAAAGTTCCTCCGTTACCTTCAATTACAGATAATCCTGATCCTGTTAATTGTACAGGGCAGGGGTGGGATTATGGAGTAGATGGAGATTATAATGCTCAGGGAATTTTTGCAACAAACAGTTTAGCATTCGCTCGTGCCTGCGGTGCAGCGGGTTATACGTGGTGGCAGTACCAAGATGTATATTGGGGATGTGATGTGCGCGGAAGTTATTTAGGGCTTATAGATTTCAATGATAATTTCAAACAACCCGCAGTAACTGCATTTCAGAATTTTAATCCCTTCACTGTTCAAACTCCTGCTACTCAACCAACCACATATTATAATTATTTTAACTGGTCGCAAAATCCTGTTACTGGTACAGTAGTAGATAATAATAATGTTGCGGTTCAAGATGCAGTGGTGTCAGGATGGGATATAAATTATGAAAACGGCACTCGTACTTTTACAAAAGCCGATGGGAGTTTTACTATATATAATAATGCACCACCATCACCTCCCAATCCTATTCGTCATTTAAGAATTTCTGCAAGCGGAGCAAGTGTAGCGCCTTATAATTTTGATTTTCCTTTTACTTCCCCTTTTACTATAACTTTTCCATCCGATTATAATTTAACTTTAAACAATCAAACAGTAGCTATCGGGCAAACACAAAACTTTTCTGCGCAAAACAAAATCACTGCAAGTAATTTTGTATTGGATGGAAATGGCACAACGGGCGGCACGGTAACAATGGTGGCGGGCAAGGAGATAAGAATGTTACCCGGCACGCACATTAAAGCAGGCAGTAACTTTCACGCCTATATTGCCCCTGTTCCTGCTGATTGCAACGACCCAGTTTACGCCCGAACAGCCAATCCAGAAAATCATATCCGCAACATTTTTGTAACTACAAAAGCAGAACAGTCAGGAGAAGTAAAATTTTTATTATCGCCATCTTCATCTGATAACGTACAACTTTTCCCGAATCCGGCACCCACGCAAATTCTTATTCAGGTAACGGAAGAAGGAGATAATAATAAAGACATTCCTTGGCAACTTTTCATTTATGACATATCCGGAAAATCAATTTATCAATGCATCCTGAATAAACCAACAACACGGATTGATATTTCAGATTTTGCAAGCGGAATTTATCTTGCCAAAATAATGAGAGGGAACATTTGCTATACAAAAAAAATTATTCATCAATAAACTTTTTACTATGAAAAAAATTATTTTAGTTCCGCTTGTCTACTGCTTACTATTCACTGTCTGTTGCTATTCTCAAATATGGCAATGGGCACAGCGAGCCGGAGGAACAAATGCTGACTTAGGTATAGGCATTGCTGTTGATAAATGGGGTAATAGTTATGTAACAGGCACTTATCTTTCAAACACAGCTGTTTTTGGTTCATATACTTTACCTCAAAATGGGTTTAATGATATTTTCATTGCCAAATATGATTCAAACGGAAATGTATTGTGGGCGAAACATGCAGGAGGAAATAATGCAATAACTCAGGGTGGAGAAGGCGGATATGGAATTGTTGTTGATACTTTAGGTAACTGTTATGTTATTGGTAGCGCGACTGGCAATGCATCATTTGATACAATTACAATTGGTTGTTCTCTGCAAGGTAATATTTTTATTGCAAAATATAATTCAAATGGTAATTGTGTATGGGTAAAGCGTGCAGGAGGAGTTGGTGGTGATAGTGGTCATGGTATATCTATAAATAAAAATGGAAATTTATACCTTACAGGAAGTTTTAGAGGAACGGCAACTTTCGGAACTTACACCATAACTACTCCTAATGGTTTACCTAATGGTTTGCCAGATGTATTTATTGCTAAATATGATTTGAATGGGAATTGTATTTGGGTAAGACAAGGAAATTCAATAGCAGGGGGGAGTTCTATTTCAGCCGATGCGATGGGCAACTGTTATGTAACAGGTGGCTTTAGTGATTCAGTAAAATTTGGATCATATAAATTAACAAGCTTAGGTGGGGGAGATGTATTTGTTGCAAAATATGATTCATCGGGTAATTGTTTATGGGCAAAAAGCGGTGGAAGCGTGGCTAATGATGGTGGTACAGGAATAAGTGCTGATGGATTTGGTAATTGTTATGTGACAGGAGAGTTTGATGGAACAGTAACTGCAACTTATGATACATATTCTCTCACGGGAGATGGAAGCGCAAATATTTTTATTTTAAAATATGATTCTATTGGTAGTTGCAAATGGGCAAAGCAAGCAAACGGTGCAGGTATAGAATCGGGTTATGGTATTGCCACAAATAAAACGAGTAACATTTATGTTTCTGGTCAATGTTATTCACCTCCAATCTATTTTGGAAGTTATTTCTTGTCAAGCAGTGGCGCATTTATAGCAAAATTTGATTCGAGCGGGAATTGTATTGAGGTTGCGGAAGGCAACGCTTCTTATGCAGCAGGGAGGGCAATTTGTATAGATACATCAGACAATGCTTATGTAACAGGAACATTCAAAAACACAGCTGCATTTGGTTCGATTAACATAGTGGATGTCGGTAATGGGGATTTTTTTGTAGCCAAACTAAATGGCATTACAGGAGTTCCTTCAAATAATGAGAGGCGAAGCAATTTTATTATTTATCCTAATCCTTCAAATGGCAGTTACACAATGCAAATTTCACAAGACCTGCTCAAATCAAAAATGTTTATCTATGATACAATAGGACAAATGATTTTTCAAACCACGTTATCTCAAAATTCTACTTCAATAAATATTCCAAATCTTATTCAAGGAGTTTATATAGTTAAATTACAAACACTAAATGGTTCGTAATTGCAAATGAGCATTGTGAAGCATTGAAATATTTTTTTTCTCAACCCAACGGAATTTATTTCATTCATATAAAAACCGAACAAGAATCTTTCACACAAAAACTAATCATACAGAAATAAAAAAAAATATTTGCATTTGTAAAAAAATAGTATTTTTGCAATAACAAAAAAAATCGGCAACAGGAATCTGAAGGAACAATTAAACAACGCAAAGTGTTTTCGTATTTCTTGGCGACTTTGCGAGAGACAAAAAGTATTCTTGCCTAAAATCCTAACATAGTTATTAACATTGGTAACATTTTGTTGATAATTTTTTTTGCACATTGTATTGAAAACTTTAGTATTATTGTAAATTATTTATAACAATTAAAAATTTTTATCTATAAAAAAAATAAGAATCAGAATTATTCTCTCAGTGTAATTTGGCAATTAAATAAATGGATATTAGCAATGATGTTAATATTTTATAGTTCAAGTGGTCTTTTTGCACAAACAATTACTCTTGCAAATAATGGCACTCAAGTTACTGCTGCCAGTGTTTCGCAAGGAACAACAAATCATATTCTGCATAAAATTTCTTTAGCCGTAACCGGTGCTAATGCAACACTCACAAAGATACAATGCACAACCGCTGGCACTTATCTT
>JAZDJJ010000042.1:0-23881 GCA_043804035.1 Bacteroidota bacterium | reverse complement strand
AGGGCAGTTCTAAAAATACAAATAAACGTCATTGCGAAGGAGGAACGACTGAAGCAATCTGTTTTTTTATGTAGAAATAGAGATTGCTTCCTGCTTCGTGCCTCGCAGTCGCAATGACGAAATCAATTTTTGGAACCGCCCGTAAATGAAAGTGCCGCCGACAGAAACAAATGGCATTGATTTTCTCGGTTGGGACTTTGCTTTTGATGTGAACGAAACAGCCAAACAATTTGCTGCTGAAAATAAAGTGAATGTTTCGTTCAAAAAAATTCCTCGTGAAGTGTTGGAGAAAAAAGCGGTTGAGCAAGGCGATATTAAGTTTTATGAATTAGCGTCCCTTACCATTAAAACAAAAACTGATAAAAAGAAAGCAATCATTACGCTTGACAATTTTATTATCCCTCCCGATGATGTTCCCGAAGAAGTGCAGGGAAAAATTACACATTGGAGCCAGTGGATTGATTACTGGCAGTGGATTGGAATTTTAAAGACGATACATTTCATAACGAATGGCAGAGTTATCGCACTAAACAAAATCCGAAAATTGATTTGTCTGCTTCACACATTTACGAGGAGAAAGGAAAATATACTGTGGTCGTAAAAGTGATTGACATTTTAGGAAATGATACGACGAAAGCAATCAATCTTGAACTATGATTTTATTGATTAATTGAAAACTATGATTGTCAAAAAAGAATTTCCACTGAGTGAATTGACAGGAAAAATTATCGGTTGTGCGATAGAAGTTCACAAACATTTAGGTAATGGATTTCAGGAAGTCATTTATCAGCGAGCGTTGGAAATTGAAATGAGATTGCAGGGGTTGGAATTCAGCCGTGAACATGAGATAGGAATATCTTACAAAGGCGAAAATATCGGAACCAGGAGAGTTGATTTTTTTGTAGAAGGAAGTGTGATGGTAGAATTGAAAGCTGTCGTAGAATTGGAAGATGTTCATTTGGCGCAGGCAATAAATTACCTTGAAGCTTACGGACTTGATATTGGATTACTGATAAACTTTGGCAACACCTCATTGCAATTCAAAAGAGTTATGAAACCAAATAAAAATCATAGTCAATCAAAAAATCAAATCCAATCATAGTTCAGACAAATGGCAAAAAGAAAAAAAGATAATTCACAAAAAGATATGTTCAATATTCAGGAGCAATTGAGCACTGCCGCTTGTGTTCCTGCAATTCGTGAAGCAGTTAAAGCATGGCGAGCAAATAAATAAAGTGCGTAAGTCATAATAATATACTTCAGTTAAAAGATTTATCTTTGGGTAAAACAAACAGGTTATGGATACAATTATTATAAAATCAAATAGAAAAACAACTTCTGATTTCATCTTGGAAATGGCAAGACAAATCAGAGTAAAAGCAAAAATTCTAACAGAAGATGAAATAGAAGATTTGCGATTAAATAAATTACTTCTGAAAGACGAAAAAAATCTGAAAGAAGTTTCGGAAGAAGCTATTTACCAAACCTTACGGAAACATGGTGCTAAAGTTTGACAAAAAGTTTTATCGTGATTTGAATAAAATCAACGATAATGGATTGGCATCGGAAATACTTCCGAAAATTATTCTGAATGTAAAAAATGCAAACCACATTTCAAAAATCAATAATCTCAAACAATTAGAAAAATATTCGGTTCGTTACAGAATAAAAATTAAAATCACCGACAAAAGAACTTACAGAATCGGAGTGATTATCAGAGGCAATATAATATGGTTTGTTCGGTTGCTGCATCGGAGAAAGATTTATAAGCAATTTCCATAAAAAAATAAATTTGCAATTAATAAACAATTTATGAAAACTATTATTTTCTCTTTTTTTATTATCGCATCAGCATTTCTTTTCTCTTGTGGAAACAATGGAGAAAAAAAGAACGAACAATCAAAACAAGATTCGTCTGCTGTGGTTTCCGACACATTTACTTATCAAACCGATAAGTTTGCCGATCTGCGCATTTTGCGTTTCCAAATTCCCGGCTTTGAAAATCTTTCTTTATCACAAAAAGAATTTCTGTACTATCTCTCTGAAGCCACACTTGCAGGAAAAGATATAATCTGGGACCAAAACTATAAGTACAATCTAACAATAAGAAAAACTTTGGAAACAATTGTTTCTTCTTACAAAGGCGATAAAAATTCTGATGACTGGAAAAAATTTATGGTCTATGCAAAACGAGTATGGTTCTCCAATGGAATTCATCATCACTATGCGAGCAAGAAAATTATACCTGAAATCAACAAAGAATATTTTGCAAACCTTGTGAAAAATTCCGATGCTTCTTATCTTCCTGTTAACAAAAATGAAAAAGTGGATGCTTTCATCAAACGAATCACACCAATTATTTTTGACCCGAAAATTGCTCCGAAGAAAATAAATCTGGACCCAAAATTTGACCTTGTTACTTCTTCTGCTACTAATTTTTATGAAGATATAACCGAAAAAGAAGTAACCTTATTCTACAAAAGCATGGTTGATACTTCTGACAAAGAAGCAATTTCCTACGGACTCAATTCTAAAATAATGAAAGAAAATGGAAAAACAATTGAGAAAAAATGGATGATAGGCGGTATGTATTCGCAAGCAATTGAAAAAATTATTTACTGGTTAGAAAAAGCAAATACTGTGGCTGAGAATGCTGCACAAAAAAAATCTATTGACCTGCTCATTCAATTTTACAAAACAGGTGATTTGAAAACATTTGACGACTATTGTGTTGCATGGGTGCAGGATACATCTTCGCTGGTTGACGTGATAAATGGTTTCATTGAAGTATATGACGACCCGCTTGGCAGAAAAGGAAGTTGGGAAGCAGTGGTTTCATTCAAAGATATGGAAGCATCCAAACGTATCAAAGCCATTAGCAATCAGGCGCAATGGTTTGAAGATAATGCTCCTATAATGGAAGAACATAAGAAAAAAAATATTAAAGGAATTATAGCTAATGTGATGACGATAGTGCAGGAAGCAGGCGGTGCCGCTCCCACTACTCCTATCGGAATTAATTTACCTAATTCAAATTGGATTCGCCAGCAATACGGTTCAAAATCTGTAACACTTGGTAATATTGTTTATGCTTATGAAAAAGCAAAATCTTCCGGGTTGACAAAAGAGTTTTTTTTAAATGATACAATCATTGATGGAATTAAAAAATTTGCTGCAATTGCAGGTGCTATCACTACCGATATGCACGAAGCGATAGGACATGCATCAGGTAAACTCAATCCCGGTGTTAGTGATATGAGTGAGACATTAAAAAATTATGCCAATACATTAGAAGAAAGCAGAGCCGACCTTGTTGCTCTTTATTATGTATTAGATAAAAAACTTATTGACATTGGCGTGATATCTTCACCGGAAGTTGGTAAAACAGAGTACAACACTTACATCACAAATGGTCTTCTGATTCAAATGGCACGATTAAAACCCGGAGACAATATTGAAGAATCGCACATGCGTAACCGTCAGATGATTGCTTCGTGGGCATATCAAAAAGGAGAGAAAGATAATGTGATAGAAAAGAAAATAAAAGACGGAAAAACTTATTTTGTAATTAACGACTATGATAAACTCCGCAAACTTTTTGGAGAATTACTAAAAGAAGTTCAGCGTATTAAATCAGAAGGCGATTACCAATCCGGGAAAAACCTCGTTGAAAATTATGGAGTAAAAGTTGACGCTGAACTTCATAAAGAAGTTCTTGCTCGTTACAGTAAACTTGGACTTGCTCCTTATGCAGGTTTTATTCAGCCCAAATTAGTGCCAGTGATGGAAGGCAATAAAATCATAAATGTTAAAGTGGAATATCCTTTTGACTTTGTGCAGCAGATGCTTGAATACGGGAAAAAATATTCTTTGCTGCCAGTAATAAACTAATTCCATTTTTATTTTTCTCGGCTTTAGAAAATGAATTCATCTACTCAATCCGTAATAAGTGAATATATAAATGAATATGCCAGATCGCCTATTTATTCACGGGGTGTATCTATTTATAATAGTCGCTCCAGAATCATCTCTTTTAATGTAGATAATGAAAAACGTGATGCCAATTATATCATCATGGGAAGTAGTGGCAACAGATACGCAATTTCTATTCATGATTTTGATAAAAATATTTCCTGTTCTTGCAACTGTCCATACGACTGGGGTGGAATATGCAAACATCAGGTAGCCGCACTTCTTCATCTTAAAAATTATTTAGAGAACGGAAATGCCTCTGCGATTTCAAAAAAGCAGATTGTTCAGAAAAGAAACAGTAATGAGATGTATTACATCAAGAATTACGAATCTCTTACTAATGAGAAAGTATATAGTCATTGTGTAGCGAAGGGTTATTATACTGTAAGCATGAAATTGTTACACATCCATCCCGAAGAAAGAAAAGCCGAATTTCAAGCGAATGAAGATTTTAATTGGCGACCTCATTCTGTTATTATTGTTACAATTCATATTCATCCATCAGAGGGACTTGGTTTTGTTTGCAATTGCAACAAAAAAGTGGAGCAATTGTGTGAACACGCATCCGAAGTGTTGAAACAAATTGCTATCAAAAATAAACTATCCGATTTTATTGTCCAACTGCAACCAAAATATCTTGAAAACAAAAAAAAAGGAAATACTGAAAGAGTACGGACTTTTGGAAGATACATTGTTTGAAAATTATTTCCAAATAGAAAATTCACTTCAGGGAACTATTATTACTCCTGTCAAAAAAGGAATTGGATTACAACGACTCAAGCAGTATAGAAAAGAAACCGAAACAAAAATCATTTCCAATTTCACCGAACTCACCAATCAAGATATGATGAACCTGCCTTTTGGTGCGATGGTTGGGACAAATGAAAAAGCAGAGACAAGAAAAATCGGGTATGTGTTTGTTACGGGGGGAATTCCTAATTGCGCTATGCATCCATCTCTTATACCTATTTGTGGCAAACTCGGAAAAGATGGAACAACTTTTGTTTCTCATATCAAAGAGTTAGAAAAAATGGATGGGCATACATACATACAAATGTCAGAAGACGATAAAACCCTGATAGCACTTGCCGGCAATTTAACAGAGGAAAACGCAAATAGCTATTTAAAAACATTAGGACTTAGTTATGAGGATTCGCAAATCCATGACAACGAAATGCAAAAATTCTATCTTGAACAACTAAAGCAAATCACTCCGCTACTTGAAAATCATCCATCTATTTATATTTATCAACCTAATTACATATTCGGTCATATAGAAATCACAAAACACAACCTGACAGAAATAAAAGTATCGTCTGTTTCTGTGAGTTTATCTTTTCGTCTTTATGAAAAAGATAAAATGATAGTACTGCATGCACAGTATCAACTTGGAGAAAATGTAATAGATATTGAACCAGCCGTACCGTATCAGAATTACCCATTTCTTTTTACCATAATAAATGGCACTTATCACTTAAACAACTCTGTTGGAGAATCACAATCCCTGTCGCTTTTTAAAAAAAATCCTATTATGAAAGTAGTGAAATCGGACTTTGATAATTTTTATGAAGACGTGGTGAAACCCATTGCACAAAAATTTCCTATAGACATAAAAAAAATCTCGGAAATAAAAAACATTGCCGTAAAACTTGTGCCGAAAGAAAAACAACTTTACATTTCGGAAATAGGAAATTTCATACTATTCAAACCATTTATAAAATATGATAAAAAAATATCCACTCCCGATGTATCGGAAGCCCTCCCTGAAAAAGATGTGAATAACAAATGCATTGTTACTACCATTCCTTCGGAAGAAGTTAAACTGTCTCAACCCGAAAAACAGGAGAATGAAATGCTTGTAGAAGTGCTTAACGGAGCCAACATTATAGAAAAAAAGAATAACACCATCTTCACTTATGAAAGAGACCTTCAATATGAACAGGATTTTATTGTTTATCTAAAAACATTGCATCCGCAATTTGCTAATCAGTTCCGCAACGACTTCTTTCATCTTTCCGTAGAAAAAATGTTATCAGATAATTGGTTTTTTAATGCTTTTTCAAAACTACGGGAATCAGATATCACAGTTTTTGGATATAATAAACTTAAATCGTTCAAATATTCTCCTTACCAAGCAAAAATTACCGTACAATTATCCTCTGGCGAAGATTGGTTTGATGTGAATGTGCAGGTAACTTATGGTGATTTTAATGTTGATTTGAAAGACATACAAAAAGCCGTTCTTCGCAACGAACAATACATAAAACTTGCCGATGGCACCACAGGTATTCTGCCTGATGAATGGTTTGAAAAGTTTAAAAAATATTTTCAACATGGCGAAGTCAGCGGAAATAAAGTTCAAATCTCAAAACTTAGATTCTCTATCATAGACGAGTTATTTGAAAATATTGACGACATGGAAATAATAAAAGAACTGGAAGAAAAAAAACAAAGAATGCTTTCCTTTAAAGAAATTAAATCGGTAAAAATACCAGATAACATCACTGCCCAACTGCGCGACTATCAAAAAGAAGGACTCAACTGGCTGAATTTCCTCCACGAATTCCGATGGGGAGGAATATTGGCAGATGACATGGGATTGGGTAAAACACTTCAGGCACTCACATTTTTAACTACGTTATTAAAGAAATCAAAAAAAGCCAATCTTATTGTAGTACCAACTTCGCTAATGTTTAACTGGGAAAATGAAATCAAAAAATTTGCACCCGATTTATCTGCAATGTTTTATCATGGCAGCGACCGCATAAAAGACCATTCCTCATTTAAAAAATATAATCTGATATTTACTACTTACGGACTCATGGCGCGAGATATAGAAATACTTAAAGAATACAAATTCCATTATATAATCCTTGATGAATCACAGGCAATTAAAAATCCGCTTTCACAACGATACAAAGCCGCTTGCTTGTTGCGTGCCAGTAATCGCCTCGCACTTACAGGAACACCAATAGAAAATAATACTTTTGATTTGTTTGCACAAATGACATTTCTGAATCCGGGCTTCCTCGGAAACATTACATCTTTTAAAGAAAAGTATTCCGTTCCCATTGATCGCGACCGCAATGAACAATGCGCACAAGAACTTCAAAAACTGATAAATCCGTTTATCATTCGCAGAACAAAAGAACAGGTAGAAAAAGATCTTCCCGAAAAAACAGAAGACATTCTTTACTGCACAATGGAAACAGAACAGCAAAAAGTATATGATGCATTCAGAAATAAATACCGAAATTATTTGTTAAACAAAATAGCAGAAGAAGGTCTTGCAAAATCTAAAATTTACGTACTGGAAGGATTATTAAAATTAAGGCAGATATGCGATTCTCCGGAACTGCTTTCGGATGAAGAAAAATACAGCAACGAATCGGTGAAGATACAGGAACTTTTGCGACATATCAATCAAAAAACAGGGAAACATAAATTACTCGTGTTTTCGCAGTTCGTAAAAATGTTGCAACTTATCAAAAAACAATTAGATGATAACGGTACTTCTTATGAATATTTGGATGGTCAAAACAGCATAAAGCAACGGCAGAACAGCGTCAGTCACTTTCAAAGTGATGAAAAATGCCGGGTGTTTTTAATCAGCTTAAAAGCAGGTGGATTAGGCATCAATCTCACCGCTGCCGACTATGTTTATATTATTGACCCTTGGTGGAATCCAGCAGTAGAAAATCAAGCCATTGACAGGTGTCACCGCATTGGACAAAATAAAAAAGTGATTGCCTACCGAATGATTTGTAAAAATACTGTGGAAGAAAAAATTCTAAATTTGCAGGCAAAGAAAAAACAAATTGCTTCTGATATTATTCAAACAGACGAGTCGTTTATGAAAGCCATTACAAAGAGTGATATTGAGCAGTTGTTTGAATAAAAATCTTAACTATCCAAAGAATAATTGACAATTAGAGAAATGATAATGAAACAATCATGATTTAGCAAACAAAGGCGAGGAGGAGGAAAAAAATATCTCGCCAAGATGCAAAGTCGCAAAGAAATTATGACAGAAAATGAAATAGCAAAAATAATTGTCAATGTAGCGTATCAAATTCATTATAAAACTTGGCGTCTCTGCGTCTTTGCGAGAAAGAAAAAATGCCTGAACTATGATTAGTTGCATTGTTGCCTGCCTGCGCAGGCAGGCATTGTTACATTGTTGCATTGTTTCATTGTTGAAAAAAGAAAAAAAAGCATTGTTAATTTGGCATAGATTTTTAGATTGCTTCGGTCGTTCCTCCCTGCGAACCATGAGGAACGAAATGGGAAGCAATCCTTATACTTATTTAACAATACCAATTTTTACATTAAAAAAGCAAAAATAGAATTTGTACAAAAAATCATAATAAGCCATAGATTTACAGATTTTTTAATCGGGTATCAGTTAATCTATAACAAAAATAAAATTCTGCGTAAGTTCTAAAACCATTAAACTCATTGCAAATGCAGCGGAAAAATTTTATAATCTGTCTAAAATTATTTCTGTTATGTTCCATTCCTCTCAATTCATTTTGTCAGGATTTTCTTGGCTTTGCAAACAGCCAGTTTGCAGGTGTGGATGGCATAAATCTTAATCCTGCATTCATCGTTAACAATCCACGTAAATGGGATGTAACTATCGTAGGATTAAATTTTGCTCTTGCAAACAATTACATCGGGTTGCAGAAAAAAACTTTTGAGCATAGCGGAGGATTGGTATCAGGAAATTATCCCGCTTTTAGCGATAATGATTTTTCAAACCATTATCTCACCGAAAAAATAGGGAGTAAAACCACTTCGGTTTTTTTAGGAATAAACGCGGAACTTTTTTCTTTCATGATTACAAATCCGAAAAAAATGGATGCGTTTGGATTTACCTGTAGAATGAGAACATACGTTAATATTGATGGTGTTGACCCTACACTTTCGCACATGCTTTTTACAGGTATTAAAGACAGTACTTTATATCGGACAAACCTTGTATCTGAAAACATTAGCGCACAAGCAATGATATGGAATGAATACGGTATTACTTACGGCAAAACTATTTCTGAAACAAAAACAGAACGTCTTAATGTAGCAGGACGAATTAAATTATTACAAGGTTTATATGCCATGTATTTATATATTGACAATATCAGTTATAATTTTAATCTAAAGGATAGCATTGTGGTAATCAGTTCGCTTGTGCATTATGGACATTCAACGAATCTGGAATTTAATACCAATGCAATTGGTTTCGGATTTGGTTCAATACCGGGAATCGGATTTGATATTGGCGCTACTTATGAATTTCGTCCCCTTAATACCATTCATTCAAAGATGGCATCTCAGAGTGTAAGGAATCCATACGCAGAAACTTACAAATACAGAATAGGATTTTCTGTTTTAGATATTGGTGGGATAAAATTTCTGAAGCCGCAAAATGCCCGCGACTTCACAGCAGAAATAACTAATCTAAACTTTAATTCATTGCAAGGCAGCGGTGAGCAACCACTTCAGGCAACTGATGATACGTTGAAGAAAAAATTTTCAATGCATTCCAACGATGATAAGTTCCGCATGAACTTACCGACAACCATCAGTTTGCAAGGCGATTACAACTTTGGAAAAAATGTTTATGTGAATTCAACGATGAACTATGCTTTTCAGTTCAAGAATAACGAAGATAAAATTCATGAAGTAACAACTTTTAGTATTACGCCACGATGGGACTGGAAATGGATAGGAGCATATCTTCCTTTTTCAATAAATAAATTCTCATCGTTTCGTACAGGATTAAGTTTGCGTTTAGGTCCGCTGATTATTGGTACATCAGACCTCATGCCTTTCATTGCCAAAAAAGATATTTACGGAACCGATTTTCATTTTTTGCTGAAAGTTCCACATATTCAGTTTAAGAAAAAAATAAAAAAGCCAAAATGCCGATTTAGCATAAACAAGGAAGAAACAAAAGACAAGTATTATAAAAAAACCAGACAGATAAAAAAGAGTAATCGCATTTTGCCCCAGGTAAAAATTTTCAAAAATAAAAGAAAACACATAGATAATTCTAAAAACAGAGGACAAATTATTTACTTTAAATTATAATATTCTAAATATTTACTTTTCGTAAAATTATGAAAGCATATCTTTTTCCCGGTCAAGGTTCGCAGTTTCCCGAAATGGGAAAGGAACTTTATGAAAACTCCGCTTTAGCCAAAGATCTTTTTGAAAAAGCAAATATCATTCTTGGATATCGCATAACTGATATTATGTTTGGCGGAACAGAAGAAGAACTCAAGCAGACAAAAATTACTCAGCCGGCAATTTTTCTTCATTCAGTCATTTTAGCAAAAACCATTGGAGAAAATTTTAAGCCCGATGCAGTAGCGGGACATTCGCTTGGAGAATTTTCTGCTCTCGTTGCTAATCAATGTTTAAGTTTTGAAGATGGGTTAAAATTAGTTTTCAATCGCGCAATGGCAATGCAAAAAGCATGTGAAGCAAATCCTTCCACAATGGCTGCTATTTTGGGAATTGATGATAAAGTGGTGGAAGAAATCTGCGCATCTATTACCGAAGAAATTGTTGTGCCTGCCAACTATAATTATCCCGGGCAATTGGTGATTTCAGGTTCTGTTAAAGGAATAAATATTGCTTGCGAAAAACTGAAAGCAGCAGGAGCAAAACGTGCATTGGTACTTCCTGTGGGAGGAGCGTTTCATTCTCCACTGATGGAACCGGCGAAGAAAGAATTAGAAGAAGCTATCAACACAACAACTTTCAGTAACCCTATTTGTCCTGTTTATCAAAATGTAAATGCAAGTCCGGTAACAAATTCCGAAGAGATAAAAAAGAATTTAATTGCTCAACTCATTGCTCCTGTAAGATGGTCACAAACCATTCAGCGAATGACAGCAGATGGAATCTGTTCATATATTGAAGTAGGACCGGGAAAGATTTTACAGGGATTAGTAAAAAAAATAAATAGAAATGCTGAGGCAATAAGTGCTTGAGTACCAAAACAATATATTGGAAACTTTTCAATACTTATAAGTAAAACTGAATAACGAATAATCAATAAATGACATGTGTTCTATTATTTTATGTTTAGAAACATCCACAAAAGTTTGTTCAGTTGCACTTGGAAAAAATGGAAAAATTATTGCACTGAAAGAATCTCACGATGAACAGTACACTCATTCCGAAAATCTCACATTGTATATTGAAGATGTTATTAAGCAGGCAGGAATGAATTTATCAGATCTTGATGCTGTTGCTGTGAGCAAAGGTCCTGGTTCTTATACTGGATTGAGAATTGGTGTTTCTGTTGCGAAAGGATTATGCTACGCACTTAACAAACCACTGATTGCAGTAAATACTCTGCAATCGCTTTTATTTTCACCCAACCTCTCAACTCATAATTCTTTTAATGAATCTATTTCTTTGCTACACTCCAATCAACTCTCAACTTTTTTTTGTCCGATGCTGGATGCAAAACGTATGGATGTTTACTATGCTGTATATGATAAAAATTTAAATGAAATATTTCCCACTTCTATAGAAACCATTGACGAAAAATTTATTGAACGTATCTTTTCTATAAAAGAAAAAATTGGAAAGGATTTGAATATTTTTTTCTTCGGAGATGGAGCAAACAAATGTAAATCTGTTTTTTATACTTCTCCGATGTATCGGGATGAAAATCGGATTCAATTCATTGATGACATTTTTCCATCTGCAAAATTTATAATTCCACTTGCAGAAAAATCTTTTTTAGAAGAGAAGTTTGAAAGCGTTGCCTATTTTGAGCCGTTCTACTTAAAAGATTTTGTTGCGAAAAATTTTAAAATTCAAATTTAAAACTTTTTATTCCGTTATTCCATATTTATCTATCTTCCTATAAAGAGTTCGTACTGAAATGCCAAGTTCTTTTGCAGTTTTATTGCGCTTTCCTTTATATTTTTTCAGTATTTTTTTTATCATTTCAATTTCTTTGTCTTCCAGGGAAAAATATTCTTCAACCTCTTCTTGTTTCGGATTTTGTTCTAAAGAATCAGGATCCATGTTTTGCTCAGATACTATATCGGGGCGAAGAACGAGAGGTGAAGAAAAACCTTTCGTCTCTTGAACTCCGTCTTTTGTACCTTGCAAAATTCCAAAAACAATCTGTTTAAGGTCTATCATATCTTTACGCATATCAAATAAAACTTTGTACAACAAATCGCGTTCAGACAGTTCATCGCTGTGGGTTCCCTTGAAAAGCATAAGTTCCTTGGATGTTTGTGTATCGGGCAAATATTTTTGCAATATCTCTGCATTGATGTCGCGATTTTTTTCAATGATAGAAATTTGTTCGGTAATATTTTTTAGTTGACGTATATTCCCATGCCAAAAATAATCAGTCAGGATTTTTTCCGCATCAGTATCTAATTTCACAAATGGTATCCGGTATTTGTCGGCAATGTCTCCTGCAAACTTGCGGAACAAAAGCAGAATATCTTTTTTCCTTTCTCTTAGTGGGGGAATAAAAATCGGCACGGTGTTCAGGCGGTAATATAAATCTTCGCGGAATTTTCCTCTTGATATTGCATCAGAAATATTTTTATTAGAAGCTGCAACCATGCGCACATTGGTTTTCAAAACTTTTGAAGAGCCAACTTTTATGAACTCACCCGATTCAAGCACGCGCAGCAAACGTGCCTGTGTAGCAAGAGGCATTTCTGCAACTTCATCCAGAAAAATTGTTCCTCCATCGGCAACTTCAAAATATCCTTTACGCGACTCATAGGCACCGGTAAAAGAACCTTTCTCGTGACCAAAAAGTTCTGAATCAATCGTGCCTTCGGGAATGGCACCACAGTTTACGGCAATGTAAGAACCGTGTTTGCGCGCACTGAATTGGTGAATTATCTGTGGAAAAACTTCTTTACCTGTTCCACTCTCGCCAGTAATAAGCACAGTGAGGTCAGTTGGTGCAACCTGCCTTGCAATGTCAATAGCACGTATAAGTAATTCTGAATTACCGATGATGCTAAAACGGTTTTTAATATCTTGAATAGTCATTTGTGAATTTATAAAAATAGATTTTTTATTATGGTAGATTTAAGTAGTAAATGTAACTTTTTCTAATTGATTATGAGAATTTATTATCGATTACTTGCCTGCCTGTGCAGACGGCAGACAGGTAGTGAGCGAACTATTGTCTATTGAATAATAGTAATTGACCGCAAATTTAATTTTATTTTTTCAAAAACAAGATTTTTCCTCATATTAATACGGCATCTTATTCGGATATCTTGCCATGTGTTTTTCTTTCACTATAGAATGGAGCAATGTTTTTAGTTCATCAATATTTTCTTTTGTATGAGCAGAAATGAAAATGCTCGGTTGTGAAATTTTTGCAATCCAACTTTTTTTCAAATCTGCAAGAGCGATGGTTCTTTTTTCAAGAGGATTTACATCTTCATTATCATTTTGATTGAGAAGCGGAACAAATTCTTCGTGTCCTTCAACCACATCAATTTTATTGAACACTGTGATGATAAACTTATCGGCAGCGGTAATCTCTACAAGCGTTTCTTTAACCACTTTAATTTGTTCTTCAAAATTAGAATGAGATATGTCTACCACATGAAGCAGAATATCGGATTCGCGAACTTCATCTAATGTGGACTTAAATGATTCCACCAGCAGATGCGGAAGTTTTCTGATGAATCCTACTGTATCGGAAAGCAGAAAAGGAACTTGTCCGATAACTACTTTTTTAACGGTTGTATCTAATGTGGCAAAAAGTTTGTTCTCAGCAAACACTTCTGTCTTGCTTAATAAATTCATCAAAGTTGATTTCCCGACATTTGTATATCCCACTAATGCAACACGGATTAATTCACCTCTGTTTTTTCTCTGCGTTATCATTTGTTTGTCAATGTTTTCTAGTTTTTCTTTCAGCAAAGAAATTTTTTCCCGTATTCTACGTCTGTCTGTTTCCAATTCTGTTTCGCCGGGTCCTCTCAGCCCAATGCCACCACGTTGACGTTCCAGATGAGTCCACATTCCAACAAGATGAGAGAGTAAATATTGATATTGTGCCATTTCTACCTGCGTTTTTGAATATGCGGTTTTAGCACGTGAAGCAAAAATATCAAGTATCAATCCTGTTCTATCAAGGATGCGGATGCCAAATTCTTTTTCAATGTTGCGGTGTTGCGAGGTGGAAATTTCATCATCAAAAATAGCGAGGTCGATTTTATTTTCAAGAATGTAATTTTTTATTTCTTCTACTTTCCCTTTTCCAATAAAGGTATGGGGATTTGGTTGTTCTATGTACTGGGTAAAACATCTTACGGGAATTGCTCCGCCAGTTTCGGTAAGAAAAGCAAGTTCGTCAAGAAATTCTTTTACAGCAGTTTTGTCCTGATGCTTGTTTATTGTGCCAATCAGAATGGCTTTTTCTTTTTTCTTTTCAGTGGAGTACAAGATGTTTTTTTTGATTCAAATGTAGATAAAATTTTTGATATTGTTAATAATGTCTAAAACAGGAAAAGTATTATCAAAAAAGGAAATTAATTTAGGAAAAATGATTCTGCCTCTAATGGTGTAAAAAAATTGCATTATAATCAATCACAAACTACTTTAGGTCAGGAGGTCTGAAATTATTAAGAACTTTGCAAGCAAACCATAAGTAAATAAAAAATCTTTGTGAGTATAACAAAATCTAATCCTGAAACTATAAATCAGAATCTTGAAAAAGGAATTTTTATTCCTTTGATGGAAGCATTTTATTCGGTTCAGGGTGAAGGATTTCATACAGGCACTCCTGCTTTTTTTATTCGTCTTGGAGGATGCAATGTTGGTTGCCACTGGTGTGATGTAAAAGAAAGTTGGGATGCAGATATTTATCCGCTCGTTGAAATAAATAAAATAGTAGAGAATGCAGAAAAAATTCCTAGCGAAATAGTTGTTGTAACAGGAGGAGAACCCGCTATGTATAATCTTTCTTATCTCACAAAAGAGTTGAAGAAAAAAAACATTCAGACATTTTTAGAAACTTCAGGTACATATAAAATCACAGGCGAATGGGATTGGATTTGTCTCTCTCCAAAAAAAATAATGCCGGCATTAGATGAAAATTTTTCTAAAGCAAATGAGTTGAAGATTATCATTCATAATAAAGACGATTTTAAATGGGCTGAAGAATCTGCATCAAAAATCAATTTTATTTCTGCAAGGAAGAATAGGAGACAACCCTTGTTATTTCTTCAGCCCGAATGGAGCAAACGAAATCAACTGCTTCCGCTTATCGTAAATTATGTTAAGCAAAATCCAAAGTGGCGAATATCTTTGCAAACACATAAATACATTGGCATCCATTAGAGATATGAAGAAATATCTGAAAATATTTTTTATTTTTTATTTTTCGTTTTTCGTTTTCCGTTTTTCATTCGCTCAGCAAAAGTATTCTTCCGAAAATAAAAAAGCCATTAAGTATTACGAAGAAGCATTGAGATATTACGATGGAATGAAGTTAGAAGAAGCCAGACAATATTTATTGAAATCAATTATTGAAGATGACAAGTTTGTTGAATCGCATACCATGCTCGGATACATTTACAGCGATTTACAACAGCCGCAAAAAGCCATTAAAGAAATTCAAAAAGCTATCAGCATTGATCCAAATTTTTTTCCGGGAAATTATTTTTCATTAGGACGTCTTTTGATTGGAACGGGTAAATACAAAGATGCAGAAGTAATTTTTGAAAAATATCTTTCTTCATCACCTTCCAATCCTGATATGAAGAAGATGGCTCAACGGGATGTATTGAACTGTGAATTTGCGATGGGTGCTATTCAAAATCCTGTTCCATTTAAACCAGAAAATATGGGTTATGGCATCAACTCGGCGAATGATGAATATTTTCCTTCTATTACTGCTGATGAAAACACTTTTTTATTCACTCGCAAACTTCCTGCTCCTGCAGGAAAAGGACAAGGCGCGAAAGATGGATGGCAGGAGGATTTTTTTATCAATACGAAAGTGAATGGAAAATGGGATAAAGTACACGGCATCGGTGCGAATATAAATACTGATGGCAACGAAGGTGCTCCTTGTCTTTCGGCTGATGGACAGATATTATTTTTTGTCGCCTGCGAAAATGATTTTGGTTATGGAGCAAAGCGAAAAGGATATGGCAGTTGTGATATTTTCTTTTCTTTCCGCAATGGTGGCGACTGGATGGCTCCCGAAAATCTGGGCGCCCCTGTGAACTCGCCTTGGTGGGAAACACAACCATCATTTGCATCTGATGGAAAAACACTTTATTTTATTCGCGGAGTAGTGGATAAAAACAGGAAAAGGCAAAAAGATATTTGGAGTTCAACACTTGGAGATGATGGCAAGTGGAGCAATCCAACAAAACTCAGTGATATTATTAACACTTCCGGCAACGAGGAATCTGTTTTTATTCATTCCGATAATCAAACACTTTATTTTTCTTCTGATGGTCATCCCGGTATGGGAGGACTGGATATTTTTGTTTCGCGCAGGCAGCCAAACGGCGAATGGGGACCGCCTGTTAATCTTGGATATCCCATCAACACATTTAATGATGAAAACAGCTTGCTCGTTTCACGCAATGGCAAGCACGCATATTTTGCATCTGACAGAGAAGGTGGTTATGGTGGATTAGATATGTATCAGTTTGAATTATATGAATCCGCACAGCCCATCAAGACAACATATCTGAAAGGAAAAGTCATTGATGCTGTTACCAAACAACCGTTAGAAGCCAACATTGATGTAATAGATTTGAAAACAGGAAAAACTTATGTGAAGTGGAGTTCAAACAATATGAATGGCGAATTTTTAATATGCCTTCCTCTGAATCGGGATTATGCTTTTAATGTTTCTAAAGAAAAATATCTTTTTCATTCCGAAAATTTTTCTTTGATAGCAAACAAAAATTACGATCCTGTAGCAATCACCATTCCGCTTTCTCTCATTGCAGTTGACAGCACTGTGATACTAAAAAATGTTTTTTTTGAAACAGCAGAATATAATTTAAAGGATGAATCACGGGCAGAACTAAATAAGTTGATTTCTTTTCTTAATAATAATAAAACGATGAAGATAGAACTCAGCGGGCATACGGATAATGTAGGAGATAAAAAATCAAATCAGATTCTTTCAGCGAATCGTGCAAAGTCCGTTTATGAATATCTTGTTGTAAATAATATTTTCAAAGAGCGTCTGACTTACAAAGGATACGGAGATACAAAACCCGTTGTTCCTAATGATTCAGACGAACACCGTCAGATGAATCGCAGGACGGAGTTTAAGGTTATTGCTGAATAATGTCTGTGTTATCAACGCGTTTCATTGTATTACAGAAATTTCATGAAAAAAATAATTTTACTCATTTTATTTTTGTCTTTTGGAATTTTCCCTCGTGTTTCTCTTTATGCTCAATCACAAATTTCAGAAAGCCAACAACAAAATATTTCAATCGGGATTTATAACGGCTCTGTTATTTCAGCAATTACATTTACTTGTGTTTCGGGTGAATATGATTTGTATGCCGACAACATAAAACTTTTTGACATAGATAATAATTCTGTTATTCGGATTTCGTTGGAAGATGATTCTTTGGCAATTAAAAAACCGAGTTATTCCAGAAAATTTCTTGCGATTCGCATTGTTCCAAAAACAACTTCCTCAAGTTTTAATCTTATGCCGATTACTTATGAACCGAATTTCAGAACTTATGATGACGAACTTAAAATTTCCGTTTTCTATAAATCATTATGCCTGATAAATAATGTGGCTATTGAAAAATATGTACCGGGCGTTGTACAAGCAGAAGTAGGCACAAAGAATCCTCAGGAGTTTAATAAAGTGAAAGCAATTGTTTGCCGCACATATTCTCTTGGTAATTGGCGCAGGCATGAGGACGAAGGGTTTCAACTTTGCGATGAAGTGCATTGTCAGGTGTTCAAAGGGAAAAGTTTTAATTCCAGAATTTGTGCAGCAACTTTTGAAACATCTGAATACATTTTGGTGGATGACAGTGCCAAAATAATTACCTCTGCATTTCATTCAAATTGCGGAGGACAAACTGCGAGGGCAGAAGATGTTTGGTCAAAAGCAGTTCCTTGTCTTCGCTCTATCAATGATACATTCTGCACGAAGAAGCCAAATGCAATATGGGAAAAAAAAATTCCAAAAAATCTCTGGTTAAAATACATTGGTGCCAAATACAATTATCCGATTACTGATACACAAATGGTAAAAAAAATTTTGAATTTTGACCAACCATATCGTTCTGTTTATTTAGTAAATAATGGTTATTTTATTCCTTTAAAATTTATTCGTGAAGACATAAAACTAAAATCTACATTCTTTACTATCAAAGAAGAAAATGAAAATATGATTTTTAAAGGCAGAGGATTTGGACATGGAGTAGGATTATGCCAGGAAGGTGCTATGAGAATGTCCGAGAAAGGATATTCTTATACTATGATATTGAACTATTATTATACTAATATTCATTTAATCAGATTTTCTCAATTGGATTTTTTCAAAACTGAGTAAATGTTTGTAAACATCTATCAATGTTCGTGCTGATTTTTTGACAAACTTGACAGATAACCGATAACAATGTAAAAAGAAGATAGATTCAAATTACCGATACTACTTTTTTTTCAAAGTTGCGATGAATTTTTGACCGCATTGCTCCTTAAAACAAAATCCGATACGTCATCATTGGAAAGATGCCTAATTGATATTCGGTTTGTATATCACCTTTTTTTGGATTATAAATCTGTTGAAAAATATTTTTACGATTTAAAATGTTTTGAATTTCAAAATCCCATTCTTGTGTTATTTTTCGCAGGTTCAGTTTAAAGCCAATTTTTATATCTACCCGTGAATAATCGGGATAATGTTTTTCGTAAGCGTGTGCATAATCATAAACGGCTTTGTGTTGAAGTTGGCTTTCGGCAAGAAGAGTAGGTATGTAACACTTTCCACCGGCATAATTAACTTTAGTATTTATCGTGATGACTTTGCTGTTTTTTTTGTCAAGATTAAATTCGGCACCGGCCAATGCATTCAAAGTATAACCACCGTTAAATGCTGTATTACGCTTTATTCCATCGCTACCTTTATATTTTGAATCAAACAATGATGCAGTAATTAAAAAGTAATAATCTTTATTGAAAAATTTTTCTATCGTAAGTTCTACTCCGCGATTATCACCTGTGCCATTGTTTTTCAAATTATCAACATCAGGAATTACAAAATCGGCACCAATATTAAGAACAGAAAAAGTACTCTTTGTTGTTTCAACAGGAATGTCATAAAGTTGCTGATAATATATTTCTGTTTTCACACGCCAGTTTGTTGCAAAAGCATTGTCATAAGCAACAACAAAATGATTGCTTTTTGAAAAATCTAAATTATTATTTGTTCGCGTATAAGTATTATCGCTATTGTGTGTTTCATAAAAATATATACTCATCGGTTGCAATTGACTGTGCATACCTACACCGGTGCTGATAGATTGTTTTGAATCAATATTCCATTTTATACCTAATCGCGGTTCTACTGCTAAACTATTATTTAACAGGAATTGTTGATAATGTATTCCTGTGTTCAAAATTAATTTATCCGAAAATTTATGTTGCCATTTTATGTATGCTTGCATAAGCGAACTATTGCCATTGAATTTATGTATAGTGATATAATTGATAGTAGGCCGTACTCTTTGCAAAGCACTATCATTGTAATTAAAATCATAAACATCGGCTATTATGCCTGTATTAAAAGTGTTTGAAGCATTGATTTTTTTGTTGATGTTGTAACATAATGAATATTTTATTTCAGATGACTTTTGTCCATACGACAAAAATTTATCTTCTTTATTGTTATACAAACTATCAACAGTAACTGTATTTTGTGTGCCGGAAATAGCAAGGTTAACGGTCTGTTTTGTCTTTTCATTAAAGAAGTATATATGCGAAAAACCAAGCACTCCCATATTAGAGCCGAAGTAAACATCGTTATCAAAAGGTGTAACAGAAAAGTCGCCTTCTTGTTTATTCTTATCTAATAATTCAATATAGCTTTTACCGCCTATACCAAAGAGAGAGAAGCGTCCGTATTTTGTTCCTGTTGGCAAATCAATCTTAAAAGAGAGGTCTTGATATTGAGGGATAGCGGTGTAACCAATTTTAATTCCGAGTGCGTTCATTATATCCATTACAGAATATCTATAATTTACTATGTATGAGCCATTGTGATTTTTAGTTAAAGGTCCTTCGGCTCCCAATTCAAATCCATTAAATCCCATTTGACCTACAAATTCGTGTTTCTCATTATTGCCTGTTCGCATTCGCAAATCAAAAGCACCTGATAGAGCATTACCATATTCAGCAGGAAAAGCGCCTGTCATAAAATCGGAATTATCTAAAAGATTATTATTTAGCATACTCACTGGACCGCCAGTGGTACCAAGAGCTCCGAAATGATTAGGGTTAGGAATATTTATTCCGTCTAATCGCCAAAGCAAACCCATTGGAGAATTTCCACGAATAATAATATCATTACGTGAATCGCCGGAAACAGCCACTCCTGCAAAGTTAGCAGCCATACGCGAAGGGTCAGCCAAAGTACCCGCATAACGATTGGTCTCATCTATTGAGAAAGAACGGGCACTGACAGTAGCCATCTCATTAAGAGGATTGGCTTTATTGTGCTTCGCTACGATTATCACATCACTAAGCATCTTAACCGACTCTTCCAAACTTACATTAAGAATTAATTCTTTACCCGAAGTAAGAATCATATTATTCAAAACAGTTTGGTTGTATCCAACAAAAGAAAATTGAACACCAACTCTTCCAATGGGAACATTAGGCAAAACAAATCTTCCATTTATATCTGTTGTCGTACCAACGACAGGTGATACATTTAATAACATAACATTAACACCCGGTATAGGCGATTGAGATTGTTTGTCAATAACAATACCTCTGATGTTTTGTACGAATCCTTGTGACCAAACATTTGTGGTTAAAGCCAAGGATAAAATAATTGCGATTTTTTTTTTCATAGTTTTAATTTTTGGTAATATTAAATACGAATTGATATTTTAAAATTCTAATTTATGATAATAGGACTTATGTAGAGTTTTCTTATTCTGCCACAAAGTCACCAAGGCACAAAGATTCACAAGGTTGGTGAGCCACGGTTGGTGAGCGAAGCCGAACCAAGCCGAACCAAAGAAATTCTGACGAATTATTCTCTTGTAAAGCAAAAACTTAGTGGCATGAATTTTAGTTTATAAATGAATGTTTGCGTTAAGTCCTGTATTGTTAACCTCACAACACATTTATTCATCGTCGTCTGTTTCAATATGATGTTTTATTCGTTTCCACCATACGCAATGTTTTTTTATTTTCTTTTCTTGAAGACAATCCAAACACATCAATCCATCAGTGGTCATTTTCCAAAAGTGATCAATCATATCGTTATCTAATGTGTTACTTACATTATCGTTATCAAAGATGATATTTTCCATTTCGTCTCCTACATAAATAACTTTGTTCTTCGGAACTTTCAAAATCATTTCTACTTTTTGTTTTTTCCATTTATCCTTTTTGGAAATAGTAAAATAAGAATCAAACTCAAGCACGGAATCGTTTTGCGTTACTTCGTAAATAATATTGTTGGCAATTTCGTGTGCAATTTTTTTATCTGTACCGTATGCAGAGTAAATAATCGTTAATTCAAAACTATCTGTTTTGCTTTTCACAATATTCATTCTTGGAAAGCCGAAGTTTATTTTTTCTCCATCTACTGTTATTAAATGCCATTGGTTGATTCTAATGCTTGCATCATGATCTTCATCTTCTTCCATTTCTTCGTCAAAGAACTTTCCCTTTAGAAAAATTGTATCGCCTTTTGGCTGTTGAATATGAATTTTTTTGCGGATGGTTGCTTTGTTGGAAAATTGATTGTTCATCTGAATGCCAACCATCAGACATATAGCGAGACCAACAAGCCACATTATAGTAGCAATAATTTTAACGATTTTGTTTTTTGTTTTTATCCCTAACAATAATTTAAACCCACCATAAATAATCATCAGCAGAGGCACACCTAAAAAAAGAATGAGTCCGATAGTTGTGAGTATCATCTGATTGCTTGTGAAAATGATTGAGAATAATTCTTTCGATAAAAATAAATTAGAAAAATGATGCGACTCAATATGAAAGATATTCATTATTCCGAAGATGGAACTCAAAATGCCAATCAAAAAACATAGGGCTACTACTATCAGAATAATACCTATAAATTTTCCGAACGATCTAAAGAACCATGAAAATACACTACTGCAAAAGTCAACAAATCTGTTTGTGTTATCTTTAATTTTTTGTTTATCGCCATGAGAATATGTTTCGTTTTTTAAGTCCTCAATTTTCTTTTTCAATTGAGATAGTTCTTCTTCAACAGTTTTCCCGATGTTGCTTACATTAACTGTTTCGCCGCGCATTTCTAATTTCTCTGCTGATGTTTTTGCTAAGGGAATGATAATCCAAAGGATAATGTAAATGAGCAATCCTGAACCAAAGCCGAAGAATAAAAGAACTACCAGCAGTCGTAACCATAGTACATCAAAATCAAAATAGGCAGCAATGCCACCGCAAACACCACCCAATACTTTATCGTCGGGGTTGCGAAAAATTCTTCTTCTCTTTGATGTAAAAGAAACAGATGGCTTTTCTTTTTTCTTTTCCTCAGATAAGGATTCTCTGTCAGTTGCAAAATCTTCCGGATTGCCAAGCAATTCAATTACACGGTCAATATCCGTCATCACCGCCACTTGTTTTTTGTCGGTGATTTTTTCTGAGAGCATCTCGGCAATACGATTTTCAATGTCTGCCATGATTTCATCTCTGCCTTCTGATTCGGAAAAATATCCGCGGATAGTGTTCAGATAGGTATTTAATTTTTGGTATGCATCTTCATCAATGTGAAAGATGATTCCGCTTAAGTTGATAGTTACTGTTTTGTTCATTGTGATATGGTTTTAAATGTTAGTATGAATTATTTAGTAATCTTATTAACTGCTTTAACGAGTTCATCCCATGTGATTTCAAGTTCTTTCAAAAATTGTTTTCCTGCATGAGTGAGTTTGTAATATTTACGCGGAGGACCGGAAGTGGATTCTTCCCAGTGATAATTAAGAAATCCCATGTTTTTTAATCGCGTGAGTAGAGGATAGAGCGTTCCTTCTACCACCACAAGTTTTGCATCTTTCATTTTTGCTATTATCGCTGTGGGATACTCATCACCGGATGACAGGATTGAAAGAATACAAAACTCCAGAATTCCTTTGCGCATTTGTGCTTGTGTGTTTTCGGTATTCATATTGGTTATGTATTGTATTATGTTTAACAATTTACTTTACAATGCAAAGATATATAAAAAAAACAATACCTTGTATCACATAATACAAATTATTTTTTTTAACATTATTTGACTAACTGAAAAATGAACCAAAAAGAATATTATTTTCTTCTTGACAATCATAAGATTAATACATACTTTTGACTTTATTTTCCCGAATTATTTATTTTTAAATCAAATCTATTTTATTATGAAAAAAAAATTACTCCCTCTTATTTTCATAGGAGTTTGGGCTTATGCTACCACAAATCTTGCAGCCCAAAATGTTCATCCTGTTTCCGATGAAACACTCAAATACTGTGGCACTGATTTTGGTGCCTTAACTGATTATTTGAAAGGAGTTTTGTGGACTGGCGACAAAAAACTTTATAACGGATTAATAAATAAAGGGTTTAAGAAAGTTGTCAATACGCAAAAACTTTTGATAATCAGAACCAAACAGACAAAAAAATAAAA
>JAZDJJ010000041.1:0-18522 GCA_043804035.1 Bacteroidota bacterium | reverse complement strand
AAAAATACAAATAAACGTCATTGCGAAGGAGGAACGAATGAAGCAATCTGTTTTTTCATGTAGAAATAGAGATTGCTTCCTGCTTCGTGCCTCGCAGTCGCAATGACGAAATCAATTTTTGGAACCGCCCATTAATTATTCCAACTCCAGCACAGTGTTTCCAATTGTTGCTCCATCCGAATTTACTTCAATGATGTATTTGCCGGGCAAAAATTCTTCACCTTCTTTTGCATGAGCATAAACAGTAACATCTGTGTCTTCGTTAGAGTAGTTCACTGATTTTTTTATTGCCCAAAATCCACGTGTTCCGCCAAAAGAAAACATGTGAGTGGTGTCGGTACTTTGAGACATTTCTTTTCCGTCAGGTGTAATGATGCGTACGAAAATGATATGCTCTCCCTGTGCTGCCACTTTATTTTCGGCAAGAGTGAAAGTTAATTTTATTTTATTGGTGCGTTTGGCTTTGGTGGTTTCAATTTCTCTTTTGCCTTTTATTCGTATAGATTTTGCTTTTACGCCAACTGCTTTGAGAACGGATGCAATCTTTACAGTATTCAAAAGTTCTTCTTTTTCTTTGGTGAGGATAGTATCTTTTTTTTGCGCTTCTTTGAGTTGCTTTTTTACTTCATTCTTTTCAGCAATTACTTTTTTGTTGAACGAGTTGAGCGAATCTATTGTTTGCACAAAATGTTGCATGATGTCGCGCAGAGTTTGTGTTTCTTTTTTTAGTTTGAAAATAATGTAAGCATCATCTTTATGTTTTTCTAATTCTTGTTGCATCTTGATTATCTCTTCTTTCTTTTCATCAATTTGTTTTTGCATCTTCTTGTTAGTTGTTTTAATATTTTCATAATCCTCTTGCAAAGAAAGTAGTTCATGTTTTACTTTGTCGGCATCTTTGACCACAGTTTCTTTTTCAACAGTGATGACCAAAACTTTTCCGTGTTCTTTCCACAGCAGATAGCAAATAAATAAATTTGAACATAGGAGAAGAAGAATAATGAAAAGATAAAGCACTCCACTTTTTTTATTTTCTTGTTCTCGTGTATTTGTTGGTTCTTCCATAGTTACAAAATATTTTTTGTATAACAAAAATTTTCCGAGATTATCTTACAAAAATAATATTTTTTAAATCAGAAATATTGTAACTTCTACATACCCATAGGTAATTGCATAAAAACTGAATAATGAAATTTCTCTACAACTATTGAGAAGTTGCGTATATTTACAAATAAATCAAATCGTATGAAACTAAAATCCCGTCAAAGAGTTTCTCCAACATTTGAGATGTCGTCTATGACCGACCTCGTGTTTCTTCTATTGTTGTTTTTTATGCTCATCACTACGCTTATTGTTCCGAATGTGAATGCTTTGAAATTGATTTTGCCAAGTAGCAATACAGCAAACAAACAAGAGAACATAAAAGTATCTGTTGCCATCAATGAGAAAAATGAATTTTTTATAAATGATAAGCCCGTTTTGGTAGAACAACTATCGCCTGTGCTGGAAAGTTTTTTGCGCGATAAAGTGGCTCCTGTTGTGATTCTTCACGCACAAAAAAGTGTTTCTATTGAAAACGTGGTTAAGGTGATGGATGTAGCAAACAAAATGAAAGTGAAACTTGTATTGGCAACAAATCCTGAAAAATAAAAATAAAATAAATAACGAACTCATGATAGCAGCAGAAAAACGATATAAGAGTACAGGTATCATCGGGACAATGATAGTCCATTTGTTGCTTCTCGCACTTTTTTTCTTTGCTAAATGTAGTTCAGATATTCGTCCTCCTGAAATAGAAGAAAGTGGTATTCTCATCAACTTCGGAAACTCGGATGAAGGAATGGGAAATGTGCAGACAAAAGAAATTACAAATAACATAGTTGAAAAAGTAAATCAGCAAAGTCAGAGTTTAGTTCAACAAACCGTTGTAAAAAATATATTGACGCAAGATATAGAAGAGGCGCCCAACATCAGTAAGAAAAATAAAACACAAACTGAACAGCAACAACAGCCGAGCAATGAACTTGTAAATGCGTTTAGTAAACTGAACAACAAATCTTCTAATGCAAGCGAAGGCATCACGGGTAATCCGGGAAATCAAGGTGATCTAAGCGGTTCGCTTAACTCAGATAATTACAGCAAAGGAACAGGTAACGATTTCAATTGGAAACTAAAAGGCACAGGAAGAAAGATGATTGGCAAGATCGAAATTTTTGACAAATCGCAAGAAACAGGAATTGTGGCAGTAGAAATTATCGTGAATAAATTCGGAAAAGTTACAAAAGCAAATCCTATATTGATGGGTTCTACTACCACAAATCAATATCTCTGGAACAAAGCGAAAGAAGGACTGCTGAATAAAATACTTTACAATCAAATTCCGACAGGAGATGAAGCAAGGGGAATAATTTATATCAATTTTACTGTGAGATAAAAAGTTCATTCCTTTCTTTCGCCAGAAATATAAAAGACATTTACCACTTCATATCTTTCACATTCAACTGTAAAAAAGAATTCCCTTCCCATTCCTGTTTGCTAATGTTGTAACATACCTTGAAAGGAGTTTTTTTGTAAACATTAAAATAATGACCGCCCATATCAAAAGCGATAGCAGGAATAGTTTGCGGTTTGCTTGTCCCAATTGTTTTGGTGTTCGTTATTCGTTTGTCAGATAACGAATTCGCAGTTTGAAAAACATTCATTTTCAAATGATTACTTCCCACAATACGCACGTATCCTTTGTCAACAACATTTTTTGTGAGAAACACCGGGTTCATATTTTTAGGACCGAAAGGAGCAAACTGTTTTAGTATATTATAAAAATTGGAAGTGATGTCAGAAAAATTTATTACATCGTCAATTTCAATTTCAGGAATCAATAATTCTTCATCAATGGTGGATGAAACTACTTCTTCAAACCGCGAAATAAATTTTTTTATATTTTCCGGCTTCAGCGAAAGTCCTGCTGCGTATCTGTGTCCGCCAAAATGATCCAGTAAATCACTGCAAGCAACTATTGCTTCATAAATATTAAATCCTTTCACCGAGCGAGCCGAACCTGAAATAATCCCATTAAATTCTGTAAGAATAATTGTGGGGCGATAATAAGTTTCAATCAGTCGCGATGCCACAATACCAATTACTCCTTTATGCCATTGTGGATCGAACAGCACTGTGGTTTTTTTATTTTGAAGTTCAGGATTTGATGCAATCATTTTTATCGCTTGTTGTGTGATAGAAGAATCTGTCTCTTTGCGATTCATATTAATTTGATTTAAATACACTGCTAATTCCATTGCTTGTTCTTTAGAAGAAGTGATAAGTAGTTCAACGGCTTTTTTTCCTGAATCCATTCTGCCTGCTGCGTTGATTCTTGGTCCAATGACAAAAACCAAATCTGTAATCGTGAATTCTTTTTTTATGTTGTTCAGTTCAAGGATAGCACGAAACCCTTCACGCGGATTATTGTTGATACGTTGCAATCCGAAGTAAGCAAGGATTCTGTTTTCGCCTGTGATGGGAACAATATCAGAAGCGATACTGGTAACAACCAAATCAAGATATTGTTCCAATAGAAATGCAAAATCTTGATGTACTTGCGAAAATGCCTGAATGAGTTTGAATCCAATCCCACAGCCAGAAAGTTCTTTGTAAGGATAATTGCAGTCAGAACGTTTTGGATCAAGTACAGCAATTGCATCCGGAATTTTTTCTCCGGGTATGTGATGATCGCAGATAATAAAATCTATTCCTTTTTTTTTTGCGTAATCAATTTCACCAACTCCTTTGATGCCGCAATCCAGTGCGATGAAGAGTGAAAAATTATTATCAGCAGCAAAATCAATTCCTGCAAATGAAATCCCATAGCCCTCTTTGTATCTATCAGGAATGTAAAAATCTACCAAGCCATTACTCACTAACTCATCTTCTTTCAGAAAGGGGGAATAAATTTTTTTTAGAAAATCATACATCATTGCAACAGCAGTAGTGCCGTCAACATCATAATCGCCATACACTAAAATTTTTTCTTTATTTTTTATTGCTTGTTCAATGCGTGCAACGGCTTTGTCCATATCTTTCATCAAAAATGGATTGTGTAAATCGGAAAGTTGCGGACGAAAAAATTTTCTTGCCTCTTCAAAAGAAGTAATACCACGATGCGAAAGAATGTTTGCAATAACAGAACTTACATTCAATTCTTTTTGCAATAACTCAATCACATTAGGATTGCCGGGATTTTTTATTTTCCAACGTTTGGGTATCATAAATAAATTACATTTATAGAACTTCTGCAAACTCAATACGAGTGAAAAACAAATCTGCGCAATTTTGTATTTATTAAATCTGCGGGAAATAAATAAGATGCGGAAGTTCAATTTATTTGAAAATACAAATTATTGCTTCAAATCAGATTAAAAAATATTTTTGAAAGAAGTTGTGTTTTCAATAAAGTATTATATTTGCGGAACTAAAAAGGGAATGTTTCATTTTATTGAATAGAAATAATTTTTTATTATTGTAGTCCAAAAATTATTGAACAAAAACAGAATGAAAAAAAATATTTTACTTTTCGCCGGTCTTTTATTTATTTCTATAGTTTCTTTTGCCGGAAATATTATCTTGGAAGGAAACTATCAGGGAAAAAATCTGTATGTCCAGAATCCTTTTGCCGGCACAGGGGTTGGTTTTTGTGTTCAAAAAGTAGAGGTGAATGGACAGATTACCACCGATGAAATTAACTCTAGTGCTTTTGAAATTGATTTTATGAATTATCAATTTAAAATAGGTGATAAAATTTCCGTTAAGATTACCCACAAAGACGATTGCAAACCGAAAGTATTAAATCCTGAAGTGCTGAAGCCGAAAAGTACTTTCGAAATTATTTCCATGAAATTAGATAATGAAGGAATTCTTAATTGGAATACGAAAAATGAAACAGGAAAACTCCCTTTCGTTATTGAACAATACCGATGGAACAAATGGGTGAAGGTTGGAGAAATTGAAGGTAAAGGCATTGGCGATAATAACGAATACATTTTCAAAATAACCACATTGCATTTCGGAGAAAACCAGATACGTATCAAGCAAGTGGATTATACTAGCCAACCAAGATATTCCAAGCCGGTTAAATTTTTGTCAACTATTTCGGAAGTAACTTTTACTCCGGTAAAAGTATCTAAAGAAATTACATTTTCCACCGAAACACTCTATGAAATTTATGACCAGTACGGTAATATTGTAAGGAAAGGATTTGGCAAGATAGTGGATTGCGGAACATTTATTAAAGGTGTTTACTATCTGAATTACGATAATAAAACTGCTGAGTTCATAAAAAAATAAGAGCCCTTCTAAATTTCTCTCCAATACAATCTGAGAATTGATTTCCTTTCATTATTTTTTATTTATGCTTATGAAAAAAGTGGAGCACATAGGAATAGCAGTAAAGAATCTTAAATCAGCAAATGCATTGTTCTCAAAACTTTTAGATAAAAATTTTCACAAGTCGGAAAAAGTTGAGAGTGCAGGAGTAACTATTTCTTTTTTTCAGATTGGAGAAACAAAAATAGAATTGCTGGAAGCAACGAATAATAATAGTCCTATCGCTAAGTTCATTGAGAAGCGAGGTGAGGGTATTCATCATATTGCATTTGAAGTAGAAAATTTACAGGAAGAAATAAATCGTTTAGAAAATATTGGATTCATCCTCTTAAACAAAGAGCCGCAAAAAGGCGCTGATAATAAACTCATCTGCTTTTTGCATCCCCAAAATACGAATGATGTGCTGATAGAATTGTGTCAGGAAATAAAATAGTTTCACAGGTTGATTAAATTTGCAATTCAAAATTAAGAAAGGGGCCCATAGCTCAGTTGGTTAGAGCAGCGGACTCATAATCCGTTGGCCGCAGGTTCAAGTCCTGCTGGGCCCACCAGATTCTTCTCTCTCTTAATTCTTCGCCCCCTCGTTTCTCTTTATCAATATTTTTATAGAAAGATTTTATTTTACATATTCCTTCTGTACTGCCCTCCCACTTCAAACAGCGCATTCGTAACTTGTTCCAGTGAACAGTATTTTGCCACTTCCATCAGTGATTCAAAAACATTTTTATTACGAATGGCAGTAAGTTGAAGTTCACAAAGAAGTTTGGATGATTTATCTGCATTGCCTTTGTGCAATTGCTCCAGCATTTTGATTTGATATTCTTTTTCTTCTTTCGTTGCACGGATGACTTCTTTTGGCAAAATAGTCGGAGAACCTTTTGATGAGAGATAAGTATTCACACCGATAATCGGAAATTCTCCGGTATTTTTTAATGTTTCGTAATACAAACTTTCTTCCTGTATTTTTCCACGTTGGTACATTGTTTCCATTGCGCCAAGAACTCCACCACGTTCAGTAATTTTGTCAAATTCTCTGAGCACAGCTTCCTCCACCAAGTCAGTCAACTCTTCAATGATGAACGAACCTTGCAAAGGATTTTCATTTTTTGCCAAGCCCAATTCTTTATTGATGATAAGTTGAATCGCCATTGCTCTGCGAACCGATTCTTCGGTGGGAGTTGTAATTGCTTCATCGTAAGCGTTGGTGTGAAGCGAATTGCAGTTATCATAAATTGCATAGAGCGCTTGCAATGTTGTACGTATATCATTGAAATCTATTTCCTGCGCGTGAAGCGAACGCCCCGAAGTTTGAATGTGATACTTTAACATTTGAGAACGTTCATTTGCTTTGTATTTATTTTTCATTGCTTTCGCCCAAATTCTACGTGCTACTCTACCAATTACTGCGTACTCAGGGTCAATGCCATTGGAGAAAAAGAAAGAAAGATTCGGAGCAAAATCGTCAATCTTCATTCCACGACTTAAATAACATTCTACATAGGTGAAACCGTTTGCAAGCGTGAATGCCAATTGTGTAATCGGATTTGCGCCAGCTTCGGCAATATGATATCCGCTAATAGAAACAGAATAAAAATTCCGGATGTTGTTCTTAATAAAATACTCCTGTACATCGCCCATCATACGCAGTGCAAATTCAGTGGAGAAGATGCAAGTGTTTTGCGCCTGGTCTTCTTTCAGAATATCTGCCTGCACTGTTCCACGTACTTTGCAAATTGTATCGGCTTTTATTTTTTCATAAATATTTTTTTCTAAAATCTGGTCGCCTGTAACTCCGAGAAGCATTAATCCCAACCCGTCATTTCCTTCGGGTAGAGATGCAATATTTTTTTTCTCTGATTGATATTGCGGACGTGTTACTTTTTTCTTTTTAAAAATTTCTTCAATCTTTTTTTCTACCTCTTTCTCTAATCCGTTTTTCTTGATATAAATTTCACATTGCTGGTCAATTGCTGCATTCATAAAAAACGCAGTCATAGTCGGAGCAGGTCCATTAATGGTCATTGAAACGGATGTCTTCGGGTCAGCGAGATTGAAACCGCTGTATAATTTTTTCGCGTCATCCAGACAGCAGATAGAAACGCCTGAGTTTCCAATTTTGCCGTAAATATCGGGACGATAATTAGGATCGCGTCCATAAAGTGTTACACTGTCAAATGCAGTGGAAAGCCGTTTGGCAGGCATTCCAAGTGAAACATAATGGAATCTTTTGTTAGTTCTTTCAGGACCGCCTTCGCCAGCAAACATTCTTGTCGGGTCTTCTTCTGTGCGCTTAAACGGATAAACACCAGCAGTATATGGAAATTCTCCCGGAACATTTTCCTGAAGAACCCATTTAAGAATATCTCCCCACATTTCATAATGCGGAATAGCAATCTTTGGAATTTGTGTATGCGACAAACTTTCGGTGTGCGTCTTAATTTTGATTTCCTTGTCGCGAACTTTGAAAGAATAAAATTCGTCTTTATATCGTTTATATTTTTTCTGCCAACCATCTAATATTTTTTTACAGTGTCCATCAAGTTTGTGTTCAAGGATGGAATATTCTGCTTTTAATTTTTTAATGATAATGTCTTTGTCATCAATTTTTGATTTTATCAAATACTGAATAGTGGAATCAAATGCGTACAATTTATTTGCGATGATGCATTGTTCTTTCGCCCATTTATCATAACTGTAATTGTTTTCTGAAATTTCGGAGAGATAACGAATTCTCGCAGGAGGAATGATGAAAAGTTTTTTACTCATCTCATCGGTTGTTTGTAGTAGAGATTTGAAATCCGTGCCACACTTCTCATTTATTTTTTCTATCACTGCTTTGTAGAGCATGTTCATTCCCGGGTCGTTGAACTGCGATGCAATTGTGCCGAACACCGAAAGTTTTTCATCTGCAAGATTGAATAATTTATGGTTGCGTTTGAATTGTTTCCGCACATCACGCAAGGCATCTTCTGCTCCTCGCTTATCGGATTTGTTGATAACAATAATGTCGGCAAAATCAAGCATATCAATTTTTTCCAACTGTGTTGCTGCACCATATTCGGGAGTCATCACATAGAGCGAAACATCGCAGTGATCAATAATAGTAGTGTCGCTTTGTCCAATGCCCGATGTTTCTAATATTATCAAATCATATCCTGCCGCTTTCACCACATTCACTGCTTCCTGCACATATCTTGATAATGCAAAATTATTTTGACGGATTGCGAGAGAGCGCATATACACACGGTCGTTTGAAATGGAATTCATTCTGATTCTGTCGCCGAGGAGTGCGCCTCCGGTTTTTCTTTTTGATGGGTCAGCAGAAATTATAGCAATAGTTTTGCCTGTTATGTTTTTTTCGGGATTTTGAAAGTCCATCAAAAATCTTTTCACCAATTCGTCTATTAAAGAAGATTTTCCTGCACCACCAGTTCCTGTGATTCCTAATACAGGAACACTAATTTTTTTTTCGCTTCTTTCATCATTTAGTGTAGTGATAATAGCATCTTTCTCTTTACACTTTGCTGATCTATTATTATTCTGGTTTAAATCAGGAAATATTTTTTTAAATTTTTCCGGATTATTTTCTGCAAGCGAAATCCAATTTGCAATTGACTTCCAGTTTTTGGTATTAAAGTGTTTATATTTATTATCATTATCGGGTATACTTTCTTTCTTGCCCGACTTGTGGTGTTGGATAGGTGGAGAAAAAGTAGAGATGTGCTTTTGGGATTTGCTTTCTATTTTTGATAACATATCATTTATCATTCCCTGCAAACCCATTGCGCGCCCGTCATCAGGAGAATAGATACTGGTGATTCCATATTCTTGAAGTTCTTTTATTTCATCGGGCAAAATTGTTCCGCCACCGCCACCAAAAATTTTTATATGTCCGCAATCCGCTTTCTGCAACAGGTCGTGCATATACTTAAAAAATTCCATATGCCCACCTTGATATGAACTGATAGTAATAGCGTGTGCATCTTCTTGTATGGCACAATCCACAATTTCTTTCACGCTTCTGTCGTGTCCGAGATGAATCACTTCTGCACCGCTTGCTTGAATGATTCTTCGTATGATGTTGATGGAAGCATCGTGTCCGTCAAACAATGAAGTAGCTGTAATAATACGGATTTTGTTTTTTGGAATATATGGAGGAATGGGTAGCATTTTATTTGGTATTTTCTGTAATTGATTGCAAACGTACATAAAGTTTTCAATTACACATATTTTCGGCATTTCGGCAAGCTCAATGTCCGATGCTCAAATACCAAAACGGGATAAAAATCAAAAAGGATTTATAGAAGAAATATAGTAACTTTATTTTATGATTGTGTAAAGTCAAAATGCGATTGTGTAAAACAAAACTCAACCTTACATAAAATTTTCAATTACACAATGACGAACTAAGGAGATAATTTATTGAGGTGGCGGGTCAATCCCGCTATGACGAACAAATCAAAAAAGATTTATAGAAGAAATTTTTATAAAAGTGTTCAGCAGAAAAAAATTACGTCTGGCATAATCAAAAAATATTTGGAGAAAAATGATTGCTGAATAGCCACTCTACAAAAAAATAAATCTCCACGCAACGAAGTAATTCGCACAGAGCAGATTTTAACAGTCCGACTTTTGTTAGTCCCTCTTTATTGAACGAAGAATATCTCCATTCAAGTTGCGGAAATTAACAATCATCGGCATTTGTCCTGGCAAACTATGTGTAGCACAAGAGAAGCAAGGATCGTAAGCACGGAAAGCCATTTCAACCATATTGAGAATACCTTGGTCAACCGTTACACCTTTTTTAATTAATCCTTGTGCTGCTTTTTTGATAGACATTGTAATTGCTGCATTATTATTAGTAGTTCCAACAATAATGTTTACTTTAGTAACAATACCTCTTTTGTCTGTCCAGTAATGATGAGTGAGAGTACCGCGTTGTGCTTCTACAATACCAACGCCTTCGCCGGGAATATCACCAAGTTTAGCACGTAAGTCAGGGTTTGTAATTTCAGTATCTTTTGCAAGGATGAGACAATATTCGGCAGCGTAAATGAGTTCAACTAATCGTGCCCAGTGCATTGCGAGTGTAGCATGAACGGGTTTGCCACCAAGTGTTTTATACATTCTTTCATATTCTTCCTGTGCAATAGGTGTAGCCATACCGTCAGCAGCATTAAGCCGTGCAAGTGGTGTTGCATGATAAATACCCGAATCGTTTCCTTCAACAAAGCCCTTCCATCCCACTTTTTTCAGATAAGGAAATTTAAGATATGTCCATGGTTCAACTCTTTCTGCAACAAATTCTTTGTAATCGTTAGGAGCATATTTGCAATGTTCTTTTCCATCTAAGTCAACGACACGGACTTTGCCATCATAAAAATTTACTTTATTGTTTTCGTCAACGAGTCCCATTGAATATAATTTCAAATTGTAAGGACCGTTCAAAATAATATCTACATAAGTTTTGTTTGCAAGAACAACATCATTAAATATTTTCATTGAGAACTTGGCAAATTCAACAAAGCCCTCAGCTTTTTTTACAATATCTTTTCTTTGTTCTTCATTCAATCCTTTTCTCACACCACCGGGAATATTAAGCATCACATGTGTTTGATGACCACCAAGCAATGCCTGTATTTCTTGAGCAATACGACGTTGTTTTAATACTTCTGTACCGATTTCCACGCCTACTTTTGCGATGACACCAAGTACATTTCTTTCAGCAGGGTCAGCCGTAGGACCAACGACAAAGTCGGGAGCAGCGAGAGCATAAAAATGGGCAATATGACTATGAACATAATGAGCCATATAAAACAGTTCTCTGATTTTTTTAGCAGTAACCGTTGGTTGAACGCCAAACACGGCGTCAACGGCTTTGCCGGAAGCCATGTGATGACAGCCCGGACATACGCCACATATTTTAGTAACTATCTGTGGAAGTTCTTCTACATTGCGACCTTCGCAAAATTTTTCAAAGCCCCTGAGTTCAGGTACTTGGAAATAAACATTTTCAACATCACCATCATCAGTAGTGAAAATTTCAATCTTGCCGTGCCCTTCAAGGCGGGTAATTGGATCAATAGTGTATTGTTTCATTTTAAGTATGTATTTAAATTTATTTATTTATAAAAACTAATTATTGTTTGAATTATTGATTTCTTTGATTAGAATAATAGTTGATTAGTATGAGTGTTTACTTTTATTTGTTTTACGATTGTAATACCACGACACAAACGCACCAATTACTCCAATAATAGCAAAAATTGTATATACAACTTCAATATGTGTCATAATTTTATTTGTTTATTCATTTTTATTTATAAAATAACCCATTAACAAAAAGCCAACAGTAGTAATAGTTCCAACAGTAATCAATATAATTGAAACTTTTCCAGACATAATATTTGCAACAACAAATCCTGCCAAAAAAGTTTACTAACATCATAAAAATATTTCGCAAGATTGTCTTTTTGTGTTTTGTTCATTATTTAGTTGCGGCAAAAGTATATTTTTATCAATTCCAATCTTGATTTTTTTACACTTTTCTTCTGATAGTAGAAGTAGGTAAACTAAAACGATAAAAAACTCCTGCCGGGTCTTCTATTTGCTCAACAATATTTTTTATTTCGTCAGGTTCTTTCGCATCAATCATAGTGGCAATAGCCGACATCATTTTAGCGCCAGGGTCTTTAGCTTCGGATGTTGGTCCATAGCAACCTCTGCAAGGAGCATTACCTTCTATGCAACGCACTCCGCATCCTCCACGAGTAGCAGGTCCTACACAAATAACGCCTTGTTCAAGAAAACATGTTTCGCCATCATCTTGAATTTCCCAAGGACGATAAAAATGTTTTACAAGTTTATTATCTGTTTTCTTTCTTTTGCATTCGTCGCACTGTGTTTTTTCTTTTGCTCCAACAACAGATCCTTTCGGAGGAAGTTGTGCTCCGGTAACTATTGCAAGAAACACTTCTACCAAACGTTCTGTTTGAGGCGGACAGCCAGGAAGATAATAATCCACATCCACTACTTGTCCCAACGATTTAACATCATTGTAAAACTCAGGGATAGTGAGAATTCCTTCGGGAACTTTATATTTAGTTTGCGGAATTACTTTATCGGGATTGACAGTAGATTCACTTTCAAAATATACTCTTTTGTAAATTTCTTCTTTCGTAGTGAAGTTAGCCAATCCGGGTATTCCACCCAAATGAGCGCAAGAACCATAAGCAACAAGCACTTTAGTTTTTTTTCTGAGCAATTTAGCGATATGCTCATTTTCACTGTTTCTGATTGCACCGTTAAATAAAGTCACATCAATATGACCATCGGGCATTGCTTCTACATCTTTGTATTTGAAATCAAGCGCAATGGGCCAGAAAACAAATTCTGCATGTTCAAGTACAGTAAATAGTGCTTCATGCACATCCAATACCGAGACACAACAGCCACCGCATGCTGCTCCCCAGTATACTGCAAGTTTTAATTTTGGTTTATTCATAATGTGTAAATTAATTATTAATGATTATTATATTTTTCGGCTTACTTAATATTCAAATAAATTTATTTTGTTTTAAATTAAAAAGATGCAAAAATAGTTTTTTATTTTCAGACAAATAAAAATTATTTTTTTAAGGCGACAAACATACATAAAATTTTAATTCCATTAAATTATTTTTCAACAAGAATTTTAATTTTCTGACCGGAGAGAATTTTTTTATTGCCACTCAAGTCGTTCCATTTTATTATCTCATCAATAGTTACTCCATATTATTGTGCAATATTCCATAGAGTATCACCCTTTTGTACAACATAATATTTGAATTTTGCATCTTTAATTTTTTGATTTACTGAAGTGGTATCTGGATTTGCTTTGGTAAAATTTTCGGTGTTATTATTCTTTACAACTTTTGTACTATCGTAAATTGCAGTGGTTGCTAAATTTTTTTTAACAGGAATAAAGATAGTAAGATTCTGTCCTGTTTTTAGTTTTGTTTTTCTTAAATGATTCCATACTTGTATGTCGGCAACTGTGCATCCATAACGTATTGCAATTTTTTTGATATTCTCTCCTCTCATAACAGTGTGAATTTTTATAATCTCTTTGATTGCTAATGATTGCATAATGGAATCTTTTTTGGCATATTCATAAATAGCGTTTTCGTTTGTGATGAAGCTTCCTATTTTGTCAGTAGGGAGGCAAAGCGTATAACACCCATCTTCAGAAAATGGAATGGTATTTTTGCGATAACAAGGATTCAGATATTGAATATATTCAACAGGAAATTCAAGTACTTTGGATATTTGCTCAAAAGAAAGTTGTTGTTTTATAATGATTGTATCTACATCATAATAAGTCATCTTGGGCATAGTCATATAAAGATTATGCTCTTCGGTATGTGTCATCACATAATTCACGGCAATAAAAGCGGGCACATATCCTTGTGTTTCTTTAGGAAGATAAGGACGAATTTCCCAGTAAGTATTTTTTCCTCCTGAACGTCTGATGGCTTTACTCACTGTGCCTGGTCCTCCGTTATATGCTGCTAATACCATTTGCCAATCGCCAAACATATTATAAAGAAATTGTAAATATTCACAAGCAGCAACAGTTGCTTTATATGGATCACAACGTTCATCAATATATGAAGTAACTTTCAGGTCATACATTTTTCCTGTTCCATACATAAATTGCCATAAGCCCATAGCACCGGCACGCGAACGTGCAATAGGATTTAATGCTGACTCTACTATGGCGAGATATTTTAATTCCAAAGGCATATTATATTTATCCAGTACTTCTTCTATCATTGGAAAATAAAGTTTCCCTAATCCAAGCATACGCGAAACCATTGCACGTTTTCGTACTGCATATAATTCTATATAACTGCGCACCGTTCTATTATAAATAAGATCAAAAGGAGATTCGGCATCTAATTTGGCAATACGAAGCGAATAAACAGAATCTGAATAATTTGGAATATCGGTAAGAATAAAATTGTATTTATTCTTTGTGATAACAGGAGATGTTTTTTCGAAAATTTTCAGCTGCAACAAACTATCCAGCATTGATGCAATCGGGTCATCCTGAAAAGAAAGAATTGAGTCCTTTGAAAGAGTATCTGTCTTGTTATTTTCTCCAAAAGAAAATTTTAAAAAAAAGATTACAAAGCAGATGGTAAAAAAATATTTTAACAAAAAATTCATAATATAAATTTGACGTTAGTAACTAAATAATGTTTGTCTATAATCATAAAGTATAACTTTAATCCGTGAATGAAATTATAAACTCACCGTCATTGCGACGGGAGAGTAGCGACCAAAGCAATCTCTTTAATTATTATGAGATTCCTCGCTTCGCTCGGAATGACGAATGCTTTCACGGCTTAAGGTATAATTCAATTTTAAAAAATATTTATCACATCTGATTATTAAGTAAACAATATTTATATCTGTAAATCTGTGACTTATTTTTGACTTTATAAATAAATATTAAATGTACATGTCATTTATTATCTTCGCACAAACTTACATAAAATTTTTAATTACATACAAACAAAATAAAAAATCAAAAAAAATAGAAGTGCTTAAAATTCTGAAATTATAAAATTAAAATTTTTATTGAAAGATATTTTTTTCCATTTTTCATTAGAAAGCAGAAGATGAAAATCTCAAGAGGATATTTATCCAATAACATATATTTTCATCAGTATAAAAGATAATCAGCAAATTATTGGAAGCGAAAAAATATCATTAATCCAAGTGTGAATTCTTCGTGAAATAACGTCCAATAATATTAGGGTCAGGAGTAAGAGAAACTTTCGCATCTTCCTTTCCTTCGTAAGGCAACACACTCAGTACATAGCGGATACTTTCAAGACGTGATTTTAATTTTTCATCTGCACGAACAACGATCCATGGAGTGTAATTAGTATGAGTTCTTGACAGCATCTGATCTTTGTAATAACTGAACTCGTCCCAACGTCCTTGTGCTTTTTTGTCAACAGGGCTTAGTTTCCAATTTTTAAGTGGGTCCTCGTTACGTGATTTAAATCTCCGCTCTTGCTCATCTCTTGAAACAGAGAACCAAAATTTAATAAGAATCATTCCATCTTCAAAAAGCATGTGTTCAAAGTCGGGAACTTGTCGCATAAATTCTTCATACTGCTCTTTGGAACAAAATCCCATTACTGGTTCCACTACTGCGCGATTGTACCAACTTCTATCAAAAAACACGATGGTGCCGGGATTAGGAAGTTCTTTTACATAACGACTGAAATACCATTGTCCTCTTTCCACCTCAGTAGGAATTGGCAAAGCAACAATTCTGCTGTGGCGGGGCATGATGTGTTGCGTGAATCTACGTATTGCACCACCCTTTCCGGCTGCATCGCGTCCTTCAAAAATGATAGATATTCGCTTGTTTCTTTTTATCACCCATTGTTGCATCTTTATTAGTTCCAGCTGAAGTTTTTCTAATTCCACATAGTAATTCATCCGCTCTATTATTTCTTCTTCGGTAATTCCACTATATTTTGCAAGTTGCTTTATGATTCTATCTTTAATAAGTTTTTTATAATTCTTTTTTTCAATCATTTCGTTCAGGATATTTTTGTGTCCATTTTCACGTTCCAAGAAAATATGAGGCGCTTGGTCAGGTAAAATATGGGACGCTTCTTCATCCGATTTTTTATTTTTTGTTTCCATAATTAAAATATTTAGAAAAAATAAAGATAACAATATTTTATGACATGAATTAGTAATCCTTTAGTTCAAAAATTTTTGAATCCAAATAATAAAGATTAAAATATCCGTATCCATTATTCACGTTTGTAGGAAAATTGATTGGCTCACCGGTAAACTGATTAAAAATACTTCCGCTTCGTTTTTGCGTTGTTAGAAACTGAAAATACTCTTCGCTGATGTTGGAAATACTAACTACTATTGTATCAGCAGATTTTACATCAGTAAGTATGGTTTCGCCGGAATATTTTTTTCCTTCAAAAGTTTTATCGTTCAATAAAATAAGTTTTGTTTGTAATTTATATTTGTCGCGATAGTTATTGATATCAAATTTCTTTTTGCTAACGGTTGTGGATGTTTTAAAATAATTGTAACAACTAATTACATACCAGTTATTTGTGTTTTGGAAATCCGTAAACTCATATTTTACAGAAATAGTAGTATCATTCGGAATTTTTGTTACAATAGGATAGACAGTATCAAAAGATACTTTTGGTAATAGAACAGAGGAAGCAGTGATTTCATCTTTTGTAGCAGGGTCCTTAGCATATAATGTATAATATTCATAATCCTGTAAAAAAAAAGTACTTATATAAATTCCCGGAACTATCATGAATAAGGTATCTATTCTATTGGAATGATTTACTGTAACTAAAGCGTCTGTAACTACTAAGTTATTCGGTATGCCACTGCTAAACGAGTCATTTTGCATAGGATTAGAAAGAGCACTAAATGTTTTTGTCAGGGATACTACAAGTATAGTACTATCTGTTATAGTGCTGTCTATAAGCGACAATATACTGTCTGTAAGCGGCAATATGGTTGATGATACAACTAATTTTGGTTTGTGCAGGTCAATATCAATATCAATTGGCTTTGGACGACAACCGAAAAATACACAGACAATAACTACTGTAAATACTAATGTTGTTTTAATATTTTTCATTTTGATTTAAAATTTAAAATTATATGCAACCGATGGAATAAACCCAAATAATCCTACTGCCTGATATTTGTAAGTGCCATCATTTTTTTGAACAATTTTTACTTTATATGGTTGTGCGCGGTTATAAAGATTATAACATCCTATTTGCCATTCACCATCTGCCCACTTTTTCCGATGTTTTGTTTTTATGACAAAGTTGATATCAAAGCGATGCGAAGTGGGAAGTATAACAGTATTTCTGTCGGCATATAAATTTAAGACGTCAATATTCATTAAAGTAGTATTAGGCATAAGATAATTTCCTATGATTGGTGTGAATCGTTGTCCTGTGGCAAACACCCATACAGCAGAAAGTGAAAAACGCTCAGTAAATTGATATGTTCCAACTATTGAAAAGTCATGCCTTTTGTCATATTTTGCAAAGTATGATTTTCCTTTATTCAGTTCATCAAAATGGCGTGTAGACCATGATATAGTATATCCGAGCCATCCTGTTAATTTTCCACTTGTTTTTTGTAATAAAAATTCCATACCATAAGCATCCCCTCTGCCAACAACAAGTTCATCTTCGTAGTTATCGTTCAGAATAAGTACGGCGCCTTCTCTGTATTCAATAAGATTATTTAGCCATTTGTAATAGGGTTCTACAGTAAACAAACTATTGATTTCTTTTATTTTTTGTGTATAGCCAATAGCAATTTGATCCGATAATTCGGGTTTAACTCTTTTTGTTACAGGATACCATAAATCAGTGGGCAGGGCTATTGAAGAGCTGGATACAAGATGCATATATTGTTTCATTCTTGCATAACTACATTTTAGAGATTGTGATTCAGAGAGAGAATATGTAGCCGATATTCTTGGCTCTATACCGGCATAAATTGTGTCCTCAGTAGCAAGTAGAGAAAAACGAAGTCCGGGATTTATTTTTAAATTACTATCAAGTTTCTGTTCCGCGTTAAGATATACTCCTTGTTCCTGTGTTGATATAAGTTTTCCTTCTTTAGATTGAAGGACATTGGATATATTTCCTGATGTCTTCAAAACATTTGGACGAAAGTTGTGATTAGTAAACATGTATCCATAAGAAATGTGGTTATTAGGATTTTTAAAATAATCAAAATCCATTTTTACTCCTATATCTTTGATATTTGATTTTACATAAAACGAACTTCCCAGTCCACTGCCTTCAATATCATATCTGAACCGTGTATGTATAAGCGAAATGTTTGAAAACAATTTGGGAGTATAAACATGATTCCATCGCATAGTAGTTGTAAAGTTGCCAAGTTTAAATCCACCTTCAGCATTTGTAATCATTCCCGAATCACTTGATGTAGAAAGAATATCGTCTCCGCAATAAGTGCTGAAAAATAATCTGTCTTTATCAGAAAATCTATAGTTAATTTTACCGGATAAATCATAAAAATAATAAGGCAAAACATTCTTTC
>JAZDJJ010000040.1:0-5647 GCA_043804035.1 Bacteroidota bacterium | reverse complement strand
GACACCCCGCTCGCTCGGATTTAGCAAAGCGTAATCCGAGTGTTCTTAAATATTCTTCTATACTTCGGCAAGCTCAGTATATCATAAATCCTTTTTGATTTTTATCCCGTTTTATGTGTAATTGAAAATTTTATTTACGTTTGACAAAAAAAAATAATGCCGACCTTATATATTATATCAGGTTGTAATGGTGCTGGAAAAACAACAGCATCATATACAATTTTACCTGAAATGCTTAATTGTCATGAATTTGTAAATGCTGATGAGATAGCCAAGGGACTTTCACCATTTCAACCAGAAAAAAGTGCTATAGAAGCAGGCAGACTGATGCTTCATCGGATATACGAATTGATTAAACGTAAAATCGACTTTGCATTTGAAACAACATTAGCAGCAAAAAGTTATGCACATACTGTAAAAAAAGCAAAAGAAAATGATTATAATGTCGCTCTAATCTACTTTTGGCTGAACACACCGGATTTAGCAATAGAAAGAATAAAGAATAGAGTATCTCAGGGTGGACATAATATTGGAGAAGATGTAATTCGGAGACGCTACAAAAAAGGGCTTGAAAATCTTTTTGACATATTTATTCCTATTTGCGATTATTGGCTTGTAATTGATAACTCTCAAACACCATTTATATTTGTAGCAGAAGGTGAAGAATTAATTAGTATCCGAATCCATAATGAAAGTATTTGGAATAATATTAAATCTATAAAAAATGAGTAAAGAAAAAATAAATACCAAAGAGTTAAGAGACAGGATTCTTAAAGGTATTGAAATAGCAATAAAAAAGTTAATAGCGAAAGAACAGAAAGAGGGTGGAGAATTAATCATTTCAAAAGACGGTAAAATAATTAGAGTAAACGCTAAAGATTTTACTATTTAACACAATTGCACGAAACGCTAACAAGCATTTGCTTTCAGTGGCAGGACAGTGTCTCGTAGGACAGAGAAATAATAATTTTAATGGCAGTGCTTTGTGGAAAATGCAGTGGGTAAACATCGTCACCGAAAAGCAATCGCTGAAACATTATCTGCAATTGCAGATTAAAGACAAGTTTAATTGCAAACACTATCTATTGAAAACTTACAGCAATAATTTTTAGACAATTTATTGTAACTACTCAGCCGTGTGTAAATGAAAAACAAAAAAGCATTTGCCCTTCTTCTTACTGCTAATGCAATTTCAGGATTTGCGCAAGGTATCAGTATAATTGCTATTCCCTGGTATTTTATAAGTGTGCTGAATAAAAGTTCCGCTTTCGGAATAATGTACGCGGCAGTTACATTCATAACTTTATTCTGGAGTTTGTATGCAGGCACGTTGATTGACAAGTATTCCCGCAAAAAAATTTTTCTTTCCGTAAATATTCTTGGTGGAATCGTTCTCGGTTCTGTGGCAGGAATTGGTTGGTACTTTGGCAAGGTGCCAACATGGAGTGTTATGCTTGTATTTGCTTCTACTATTTTTATTTTCAATATTCATTATCCTTCACTTTATGCATTCGGACAGGAAATAACGGAAAAAGAAAAATATGCAAAGATGAATTCGTCGTTGGAAATTCAGTTGCAGGCAACCACCATGATTTCGGGTGCATTGGCAGCGGTGCTTCTTTCAGGAACAAAAAATCAAATAGTAAATATTTTTGGATTTGTAGTACATCTCTCTGCCGATATTCAAAAATGGGAACTGCACGAAATATTTGCGATGAATGCGGCTACTTATTTCATTGCTGTCGTTCTTATTTTATTCATCAGATACAAACCTGCTTTGGAAAAAATTATTGATACAGGCACAATATGGGAACGCACTGTAACAGGATTTCGTTTTTTTAAGGAGCATCCGTTAGTATTTCTTTTTGGAAATGCTTCGTATGCCATTTTTGTTGTCATACTTGTAGAAGCAAATCAATTGGCACCTCTATACATTGACCAGCATCTGAAAGAAGATGCCAGTGTATATGCATCGGCATCAATGTATTATGCACTTGGTGCATTATTTTCCGGCTTTGTCATAACTCGCATTTTCAAAAATATACATTCACTACAAATGATTATTCTGATGATGTTCATTACTGTTGCAGGTTGCTATATCTGTTCTTTTTCCAGAAGTATATTGATGTTTTATTTGTTTTCTCTTCTGATAGGTGTTACCAATGCAGGAACAAGAATTTTACGAATCACTTATCTCTTCCATCATATTCCGAATCATTTAATCGGTAGAACATCCAGCATGTTTAATATGATAAACATATTTTTTCGTACGCTATTGATAGGATTATTTTCTGTTCCTTTTTTCATACAGTCAAATCATGTGATTTATTCCTATTTTATTTGCGGAACTTTTGTTTTGGTGTGGATAGTGCCAATGGTTTTGAAATATACTAAGTTGAAAAATTAAAAATGTTGGCTCTATTTAGTGAAAGGACTGCTTGTTCCGGAATATATTTTGCAAGAACCTTATGAGTTATGAACAAGGCACTCTCTTGTTTTGAAAAAATGTCGGCGTAACATCAGTACCTTATTTTCTATTCTGCATCATTAAATTCAGCACAATCGTTATAAATTTCTTTTGTTTTTCCAAATAGCGAAATTATTTTACCACATAATAAACCCGCAACAATTGCTATAACTATTGTAATAATAATTCCTTTCAACTGGGTACCAATATCAATGCCATCAATAACTACGATAGCAGAGAGACCACCAAATACACCGGGGATACCATGAAGATTTGATACGCCACAAGTATCTATAATCTTATGAAATTTTTGTTGTTTATTTTGAAGTATTGCAAATCCTGTCGTTGAAATAATTCCGGCAATAACACCAATAATCAATGCTTCGGTATGAGTGGCAAAATCACATGTTGCTCCAATTGCAACACCACCGGCAAGTGCTGCATTGGCGATGTCGGCAATACTTACTTTTTTTCTTATCAACATAGAAGCGAAATAGGTTGCAATTGTTGAACCACACAATGCAATAAACACATTAACAACTGTATGCGGAATTGCATCAATAGGAACAAGTGCTGCACAAAAACTTGGCCAGAATACCCATAACACCATACTTCCTAAAATTGAATATTTATCAGTTGTAGCATCCGATTCAATTGGTGTCTCCATATCTTTTTTTGTTGTCAATGAAATTGCAGCAGCAATCCCAAAAAGTGCTCCAAAAGCATGAATAACAATAGAGCCACCAGTATCATAAACTTTTCCTACAAAATGAAAATAATCATCAACAACTATCAGTTCATTTAACATATAAAATGGGATGAACAATAAACCGAGTATCAAGTATTGATAAATTTTTATTCTTCCCAAAATAGCCCCTGCAGCAATAAGCAAACTTGCTGCACCAAATTCAGCAAGTATTAATTGTTCAATTTCTCCCTTTGTTTCAAAAATTCCAAGTCCTTTAATTGATATGTATAAAGGCAATGAAATACTTACCAACAGAAAAGTTGCAGTCAAGGCAGAACGTCCATACTTTCTGACAAATACCATCAGAAACCCAAATCCAATCAATAACATCGCCATGATATGAATTGCTCTGTCATATTGTTGAACTTGCAATATAGACGAGATGCTACTGCTTTCTATTTCCTGAGCAAATACACTAACCGTAGAACAAAATAAGAGAATTACTATTGACATAATTCTTGAAATAATTTTATTATTATTTTTCATAAGTAATAAAGATTTTGATTGTTGAATTTAAGTTTGAAGAGCAACAAACGTACATAAAATTTTCAATGACATATAAACGGGTTCAAAATCAAAAAGGATTTATGGTATACTGATCTTACCGAAGTATAGAAGAAAGTTATAACAAAACATCCTTGAAAAACATGGTTACTGATTTTTTTTCAACATACCATTGTTAATTTCTAAATCTTGTTTACCTTTGGTATATAAACTAAAATTTATGCCACGAAGCTTTTCAAATGTAATTTTATTTACTTTTGCAAACATACGAAGACACAAAGACACCAAGTTTTTTCTTTGCAAGAGAATAATTCAACAGAATTTCTTTGTGAATCTTTGTGCCTCGGTGCCTTTGTGGCAGAATAAAAAAACTCTGCGTAAGTCCTAATTTAAACCTTTTTTATGAATTATTTACTTACATTAAACGACAATAAAAAAAGATTGTTCTTTCTTCAATTAATGAAACAATTAGATTTTATTGAAGATATTAAAGAGGTAAAATTATCCGCAAATCAACTGATGTTTATTAATGACTTTGAAGAGTCAATTAAATATTTGAAACTTGCGGAACAGGGAAAAAAGAATTTTAAAACAGCTCAACAATTATTAAATGAGTTATAGTATTATTGCATTACCTCCTTTTGAAAGAGAACTTAAACGACTTTCAAAAAAATTCCCATCTCTAAAAGGTGATTTTGCTATTTTTATTGACGAACTAATGAAAAATCCAATACAAGGCACACCTCTGGGGAAAGATTGTTATAAAATCAGAATTGCAATTACTTCCAAACAAAAAGGAAAAAGCGGTGGGGCAAGAATTATTACTTGTTTGAAATTAGTTAAATTTAAAATATTTCTAATGGCGATTTATGATAAAACCGACAAAGAAAATATCTCAGAAAACGAACTCAGCAGATTATTAAAAATAATTGCTGAAACATTATAAAATTACAACCTGAAAAATATCAATTACCAAACTCTTTAAAAATTTAATATTATGAAAAAATTACTTAACTTCTTTTATCTGCAAGGCAAGACCTTGCTTAAGGGATTCCCGAAGGGTAGTCCTTCGGGGAGTCCTTTTAGTTTTTTTAGGAATTGGAGGATTGGGTTTTCAAATAAAAGGACAAAATACTTTTCAAAAAACTTATGGGGAGGGCATGCTTGGCCGTGTTGTTAAAACTTTTGATAATAATTTGGCTATAATTGATTACACGGGAAGTTTTATGAAAATTGATCAAAATGGAAATTTTCTTTTTAGAAAGACTTATCCAAATAGTCCTTTTTCTTTTTCTTCCATTGAACAAACTCCTGACAGTGGCTTTATTTTTGCTGGTACTTGTGGTCAAGGTGGTCCACAAAGCAAGATGACATTAATTAAAATGGACATAAATGGTAATTTAAAATGGGTAAAAACTTATGGAGCCCCAGCAAATGTACAAGGAAATAGATATGAAGGAGGCAGTGATGCAAAACAAACACTAGATGGAGGATATATTATTGTTGGTAGTACAGAAAGTTTTGGCACAATGATTGACATGTATGTAGTTAAAACTGATTCACTTGGTAATCTTCAATGGTCAAAAAATTATCATAGATATGATTGTATTAATTGTGATCTTCAAGGTATTTCTGTTCAGATAACTAGTGATAATAATTATATTATTTTTAGTGATGGGTCTACTGCTCCTGTTAGTTATGGTAGTAATTTTTCTTTAATGAAAATTAATCAAAGTGGTGATTTGTTATGGAACAAAAGTTACGGAGGAACAAAAATGGAATATGGTTCTAGTGTAAAGATTTCTAAGTTCATTTACTTTTGCTTTTTGCCATTATAAGTCCATTTAAACGGGTTCATTCTTGTTTCGTTATATGTCTTGATGTATTCCGTTAATTGATCAACAAGTTGTTGTTTGCTGTGCCATACT
>JAZDJJ010000039.1:0-15130 GCA_043804035.1 Bacteroidota bacterium | reverse complement strand
AACGACTGAAGCAATCTGTTTTTTCATGTAGAAATAGAGATTGCTTCCTGCTTCGTGCTCTTCGGCAAATTTCGGCAAGCTCAATTACCAAGCTCAGAGCAACGCCTCGCAGTCGCAATGACGAAATCAATTTTTGGAACCACCCTTTATTATTTCGGCACTTGTCATGAATTTATTTTAAGATTTATTTCAGGAAGATCAATACGAGTGAGTTTCCCGTGTTCTTTGTGAAAGGACTTTGCGTGCTTCGTAGTTAAAAATCAGTTTTTGGAATCGTCCCAAATTTAATTACTTGAACTTAAGAATAATTATCTTCGTAAAAAAAAATACATGAAAAATATTTTACTTATTGGAGCAGGGCGTTCTGCTTCAGTGCTAATAAAATATCTGCTGGATAATTCTTCAAAAGAAGGATGGAAAATTACGGTAGGAGATATTTCGTTAGATATTGCAAAACAAAAAACAGGAAATCATCCCAATGCTCTTGCCATTATTTTTGATGTAACTAATGAATTGCATCGGTCAGCGGAAATACAAAAAGCCGACCTTGTTATTTCTATGCTTCCTGCCACTATGCATTTTATTGTAGCACAGGATTGTCTTCGGTTCAAAAAACATTTGGTAACAGCCAGTTATGTTTCAAAGCAGATGAAAGAATTAAATGCAGATGTAAAAAAAGCCGGATTGATATTTCTTAATGAGATAGGACTTGATCCTGGCATTGACCATCTTTCTGCTATGAAAATTATTGATGAAGTGAAACAAAATGGAGGGAAGATAATTACATTCAAATCATTTTGCGGAGGATTAGTGGCACCCGAATCAAATGATAATCCATGGGGATACAAATTCACATGGAATCCCCGCTCTGTTGTAACAGCAGGGCAATTGGGCAATTCTACAGGAGCAACTGCGCAGTATCTGGAAAAAGGAAAATGTAAATATGTTCCATATCACCGATTATTTACAAACACAGAAATAATTTCAATTGACGGATTAGGAAAGTTTGAAGCATATCCAAACCGCGATTCGCTTTCTTACAAAGAACTTTATGGCTTGGATGATGTGCAAAACATGATTCGCGGCACTCTGCGGATGCCAGGATTTTGCAGGGCTTGGAATGCATTTATTCGTCTTGGATGGACTGATGACAATTGCAAAATAACAGAATCCAAAAACATGACTTATTCTGAATTAGTAGAAGCATTTCTTCCTGCTTCAAAAGAAAAAAAAATAGGATTAAAAAAATTACTTGCAAGATTTCTCGGAGAGAAAGAATCGTCTCTTGTGATGAAAAAATTAGAATGGCTCGGTATTTTTAAGAAAGAAAAAATAAAAATCAGTGATGCTTCTCCTGCTGAAATTTTACTTAATCTATTGATGAAAAAATGGAAATTAAAACACGGTGATAAAGATATGATAGTGATGCAGCATGAATTTGAATATTACTTTCACTCAAAAGAGAAGAGAAAAAAACTTCATCGTATTGTTTCTTCATTAGTGGTAAAAGGCGATGACCGGATAAATACTGCTATGGCAAAAACCGTGGGACTGCCACTCGGAATGGCAGTGAAACATATCTTGAATGGAAATATTAATCTTTCAGGTGTGTGGATTCCAATAGTGAAAAAGATATACGACCCGATTTTGTCAGAATTAAAAATTTTTGGAATTAAGTTCATTGAAAAAAAATATTACTTTTGATAATGATTATTTCATTTCCACAATAACCAATCAAATAAAAAACAAAATGAAAAATTTTATTAGTTTCAAAACAATATGGTTAATGCTTGTTTCATTTACCTTTTTCTTTTTTAGTTGCGACAATAATGAAAAAGAAAAAACGGATAAGGAAATTGAAAACGAGATTGATTCCAGTGACCTTGCGATGGGAATTGGCGGTAAAATATTTATCATTCCTTCGCCTATTCAAACAGCAATGATTATTCAAAAAAGTGGTGTTCCATACAATAAAGAAATACTTAACAAAGCAAATAAATCAAGTTCGTATTCTACAAAATTTCAGAAATGCCTTAATCTCGGAATTTACGGTGCCGACCTTGGATACACTACTCTTTATGAACAAACTCAGGATGCTCTCACTTATTTTAAAGTAATCAACGGTATTGCAAATGACCTTGGACTTGCCAGTGCGTTTGATAAAAATCTGATTGAACGTTTCCAAAAAAATCTCAGCAAAAAAGATTCTATGCTTTCATTAGTTTCAATTGCCTATCGCACCAGCAACGACTTTTTGAAAAACAATGAACGCGAAGAAGAAGCTGCTCTTGTCATAGCAGGTGGATGGATTGAAATGCTTCACTTTGCTGTGAATGTGATGAAAACAAAAAACAATGAAGATATAAAACGTAGAATTGCCGAACAAAAAAATATACTTAATAATCTTATTGCTCTGCTCGGTGCTTATCAGGGTAACGAAGAATATTCAGAACTTTTACAAAAATTTAATAATTTGAAATTGGATTTTGATAAGGTTCAATATAAATATATTTACAAACGCCCGGTTACAGACGAAGTAAATAAAATTACAACTATTACCAGCGAATCGGAAATAACTATTACTCCGGAAATCATACAGTCCATTGGAGAAAAAGTTGCTACCATTCGCGGACTAATCATTGCGTAAAAACAATTATAAATTATAAATCACCATGAAAAAGTTTTTTCTAATACTCTTGTTTAATTTTACATTGATAGTATTAAATTGTCATGCACAGTGTGATACTATTGCTTTTGTTTGTGCCAAACACATCATGGCTCCTTTCATTTCAGATGGGCAGCAATATCGCTCTCTCCTGCTTACTGATCAAACAGCAGAATTTCATACCACCTTTTACGGAGGTGGTACTTATCGCATAGCGGCTTGTTGCGGATTATCAGACGGCAATCTTATTTTTTCGGTCTACGATGAAGAACGCAATCTTATCTTTTCAAATCGCGATGTAAAGAATGTTCCTTTTTGGGATTTCAAAATCACTTCTACTTTAAATGTGATCATTGAGGCAAATTTGAATACAACAGCAAAATCCGGATGTGCTGTTTTGTTAATCGGATTTAAACAATGAAAGGATGTGAATGGACGAATAGTGAATAACGAATAAATATATTCTTCATTTATTTTTCTGCTCTTTTACATTTTACAAATCTTATTAATCTATGAGTAAAGCAAATGCAACAGTAGTTAAATACAAACTACGCAAACATCCTGATGCAGATACATTGTCTATTGCTGATATTGAAGGATCGGCGTGGCAGGTAGTCGTACGGACTGCGGATTTTCTACAAGAAGGAACAGCAATTTATATTCCAGTAGATACAATAGTTGCGGAAGCACCTGAATTTGAATTTTTACGGGAGAAACATTTTCGTATCAAGGCGATAAAACTTCGCGGGGAATATTCTTATGGGCTTTTAATTCCTAACAAAGAAAATATCCCTATTGGAGAAGATGTTACCGGCAAACTCGGTATTATCAAATATGAGCCGCCAATACCTATAGAGATGAGCGGTGAGTCAGTACTTTCTTCGGAAGTTGATTGGATATGTGTTTATACAGATATAGAACGGCATGAAAATTTTCCGAATGTATTCAAAGACAAAGAAGAAGTAATGGTAACCGAAAAGATTCATGGTTCAAATTTACGGGTTTCAAGAAATGGTGAAAATTTATTTGTCGGCGGGCATAAATGGATGTGGAAAGAAAGTGAAAGGAATTTATATTGGAAAGCAATCAGACAAAATAATTTTGATAAGATTTTATTAGAAAGATTACCTGATAAGATAGTGCTTTTTGGCGAGGTCTATGGTAAAAAAGTTCAGAAACTACAATACGGATTAGATACACAGAAAATAGTTTTTTATGATGCTTTCAAAGATGGAAAATATTTTAACTGGGATGAATTTATTGAATTGATGAACCAGATAGGTTTGTCCTCAAGTATTGTTCCCGTAATTTATAGAGGTGAATATGATTTAGATGTGATTAAAACTCTATCAAGAGGAAATACTCTGCTTAGTGGCGGACATATCAGAGAAGGTGTAGTAGTAAAACCTGTAACAGAACGGGTTGATGGTAAATTAGGTCGGGTAATATTAAAATTTATTAATCCTATGTATGAAATCAGTAAAGAGAGGACAGATTTTCATTGATATGGAAAAAGAAAAATGTTAGCAAACATAATAACAACGAACAAAATTTATGAGTGAAAAAATTTTAAAAGCACTGATGCAAATGTTTGCCATTATCGCCAAAGTGGATGGCATTACAAACACAGGTAGATCTATTGTTCAATCGTTCTTAAAACAGCAACTCAATCAGGAAATGGTTGACCAGTACCTCCTGCTATTTGACCAATACCTTGAAGAATATCATAAAGTTTCGCAACGAAAAGAAGGAGTCGCTAAAAGAACTTCTCTTGGTTCCGTCCGCATTCTAAAAATCTGCACACAGATAAATGCAGAATTAGAGCAGAAGCAAAAGATGGTTGTGCTAATTCGCATCCTTGAATTTATTTATTCCAACAATTACATTTCACCGCAGGAAATGGAATTTGCTTCCACCGTTGCCGAATCATTTAACATCAGCGATGAAGAGTTCCATTTTGCTATGGAATTTGTCCGTAATCAAAATGATACCGTTCCCGACACCACTGCACTTTTGATTGTAGATAATAAAGAAGGAAAACCAAATTTTAATGTAAAACATATTTATTCTGAAAACATTACCGGACAGATACGCGTTCTTTTTATACACAGCGTAAGTATGTATGCAATGCGTTACTTCGGCACTGATGCACTTTACCTCAACGGGCAAGTTATTGGCAAAGACAAAATTTATATTCTCACAGAAGGATCTTCCATTCGCAGTTCAAAAGTTTCTCCAATTTATTATAGTGATATTGTCAGCAAATTTCTCAGCGACACTTCTAAATCAAAAATTTCCTTTATTGCCAAAATTGAAGAATACAAGTTCAAGACAGGAAAAGTTGGCTTACGCAACATAAATATAAATGAAGAATCAGGAAAACTTATCGGTATTATGGGCGGTAGTGGTGCAGGGAAATCCACTCTGCTCAATGTGTTGAACAGCAACGAAAAGCCCGGTAAAGGCGAAGTACTTATCAACGGAGTGAATATTCATACTGAAAAAGAAAAAATAGAAGGCGTTATCGGTATGATTCCTCAAGACGATCTTCTTATTGAAGAACTTTCTATTTTTCAGAACTTGTTTTACAATGCAAAACTTTGTTTCAGTAATATAAACGATGCAGAGATAACACATAAAGTTTTGAACTTACTTACCGACATCGGCTTGTACGAAGCACGCGATTTAAAAGTTGGCAGTCCGCTTGAAAAAACAATTTCGGGAGGACAAAGAAAACGTTTGAATATCGCACTTGAACTGATTCGTGAACCGTCAGTTCTTTTTGTGGATGAACCCACATCAGGACTTTCCTCTCGTGATTCAGAAAATATTATGGACCTTCTGAAAGAATTGGCTCACAAAGGCAAACTTATTTTTGTGGTCATTCATCAGCCATCGTCCGATATCTATAAAATGTTTGACAAGATGATTATTCTTGATGTGGGCGGATATCCTATTTACTATGGAAATCCTGTGGATGCTGTGATTTACTTCAAACAACTTATAAAACATGTGAAGAGCGGAGAAAGCGAATGTGTGGAATGTGGTAATGTAAATCCCGAACAAATCTTCAACATCATTGAATCAAAAGTATTGGATGAATACGGAAATGCAACTCGCAACCGAAAAATTTCTCCGACAGAATGGTATGAGTATTACAAAGAAAAATTTGAAAACAAATCCAAACACATAAAGGAACTTGAAGAAACTCCTCACAGCACTCTTAATATTCCCAACAGGTTAAAACAATTTAAGGTGTTTATCACTCGCGATGTGCTTTCAAAATTAGCCAACAAACAATACCTTGCAATTAACTTTCTGGAAGCACCTTTGCTTGGGTTTATCCTTGCTTATATGGTAAAATTTTACAGCACGGATATTACCAATAAAATTGGATATGTGTTTCGTGAAAACGAAAACATGACCGCTTACCTATTCATGGCGGTAGTTGTAGCATTGTTCATCGGAATGATGGTGAGCGCCGAAGAAATAATCCGCGATCGCAAAATACTCAAACGTGAATCATTTCTTAATCTCAGTCGTGGCAGTTATTTGTTTTCCAAGATTTTTATCCTTGTTATTCTTTCAGCAATACAAATGCTGATGTTTGTTGTAATGGGAAATTCTCTTCTTGACATCAAAGGAATGTATTTTGATTATTGGCTGGTGCTCTTCACTACTGCCTGCTTTGCTAATGTGCTCGGGCTGAATATATCGGCAAGTTTCAATTCTGCCATTACAGTTTATATTCTTATTCCAATCCTTCTTATTCCACAACTTCTTCTCAGTGGTGTTATCGTGAAGTTTGATAAACTGAATCCCGTCCTTACCACGCAGAAAAATGTACCTTTTGCAGGAGATGCAATGACATCGCGATGGGCATTTGAAGCATTAGCAGTAAACCAATTTAAGAATAATAAATTTGAAAAGCAGTTTTATATTTACGATAAAAGAATGGCTAATGCTGACTTTAAGAAAAACTTTTGGATAGCAAAACTCAAAGGAAAAATTGACAAATGTTTTGCCAACTATAAAGATTCAAAATTCAAAGACGAAGTAACCAACGATTTACAACTTTGTATGCGTGAGATAAAAAAAGAGATGAAAATTACAAAGAATTTTCCCTGTGATGAGGTGGATAAATTAGAGTATCGTTTGTTTAATGAAAAAGTATATACTATGGTGAATGATTATCTTACTAATCTTCAGAACTACTACATTAAAATATATAACGAATCCAGCGAATCAAAAGATAAACTCATTAACAAGTTGACTAAAAATGATGCTGACCGCGAAAAGTTTCTTTTGATGCAAAACCAATATAGCAATGAAAGTTTGGAGGACTTGGTGCGCAATAACAACGATATGGAAAAGATATTGGAAAATAAAAATGAACTGATTCAACGTGCTAATCCTATCTTTTTAGATCCTGTTGGTTCAAATATCAGAGCACATTTTTATGCACCGCGCAAAAATATATTTGGAAGATATTTTGATACTTACTGGGTGAATATTTCGGTAATTTGGTTAATGACCATTTCTCTTATTATCACTCTCTATTTTGATTTATTCAAGAAGTTTATTGACAAAACGGAAAATTTCTTTACTCGTTTTTCACAAAAAAAGCCCGCGTGAAAAAAAATAAAAAAAATTGATAGGTGAGAAGTGGAATTTGCATTTCTCTTCCTTTGAAAAGATATTGCTGACTTATTTATTTCCAGAAAAAATTGCATTAGTTTTTAGGGAAGGAAAGTAACAATCATTTAAATATCTGAAATAACTTTTTTGTTTTGATTTACTTCTTTTGATGATAATCCAAAAAGTTTAAACATTTCCATATCTGCATTGTATTCAGGATTTGGTGCAGTAAGAAGTTTTTCGCCAGCAAAAATAGAATTTGCTCCTGCCAGAAAACATAGTGCCTGCCCTTCTAAAGTCATAAGAGTTCTACCGGCAGATAATCGTACCATTGATTTTGGCATCACAATTCTTGCAGTTGCAATCATTCTTACCATATCCCATATTGGAACAGGATTCCGATTTTCAAGCGGAGTTCCTTTCACAGGAATAAGTGCATTGATGGGAACAGATTCCGGCTGCGGTTCAAGACACGATAACGAATAAAGTAATTCAATTCTGTCATCTACTCCTTCACCCATGCCGATTATACCTCCACAGCAAACAGTTATTTTCGCTTTACGGATATTTTTAATTGTATTCAAGCGGTCATCGTATTTGCGGGTGGTGATAATCTTCTTGTAAAAATCTTTTGATGAATCCAAATTGTGGTTGTAAGCATACAATCCTGCATCGGCAAGTTTTTTCGCCTGCTCTTCGGTGAGCATACCTAATGTGCAACAAACTTCCATTCCTAAATTGGTAACTGCTCTAATCATTTTCAATACCTTATCAAAATCGCCATTATCTTTCACTTCTCTCCACGCAGTGCCAAGGCACATACGAGATGCTCCATTTTCTTTTGCACGGACAGCAGAACTTACTACTTCTTCTACCGAAATTAATTTATTAGTATCAATATCGGTTTGATGATGAACTGATTGCGAACAATAACCACAGTCCTCTGTACAACCACCTGTCTTTACCGAAAGAAGCGAACTCACCTGAATTTCTGATGGATTATGAAAAGTACGATGAACAGTAGCAGCACGATAAATCAAATTCAGTAAGGGAAAATTATAAATATCTTTAATTTCTTCTTTGGAATATTTTTTCATATATGAAACTAACTGTGAAACAAAAGTATATAATTTGTTTTATTGAAAAATATTATCTTTAATCGTAATAGATTTTTCTAAACTAAAGAAGGATTTTAAATTATGAATACAGAAGAAAATTTTAAACCGAAAGCTCACATACCGCCAAATAACTTTTTCAATTCAATCCGTTTCTATATTCGTTTAATATTAGATTTTCAAGTAGTTTCAGTATATCGTCATTTGAAAATATTTTTGCGAAAAGCAAATGGAAATTTATTGGATTTGGGTTGTGGCGAATCGCCTTATCGTTTTTTGATGAATGAGAAATACATCAAATATTATGGAGTGGATATATCTGAGGCAGATAAGTTTGATTATCAAAGAACTGACATCACTCACTTTGATGGAAAAAAAATTCCATTTGATAATGATTATTTTCATTATATCATTTGCACTGAAGTTTTGGAGCATGTTAAAGATTATCAAACTTTAGTTGATGAAGTTTATAGAGTACTGAAACCTAATGGCAAAGCTTTGTTTACCATTCCTTGGAGTGCAAGATACCATTATATACCTTACGATTATTTTAGATACACACCATCTACTTTGCAAAAAATATTTATGAAATATAAAGAAACAGAAATTATCCCAAGAGGAACTGATGTAACCTCTATTTCATCAAAACTTATTATATTGTTTTTTAGAAATATTTTTCCAACTAAAATTTGGCGTTATGCTTTTTTTCCATTTTGGTTTATAATCACACCGTTGATTTTTTTTGCAATAATATTTGGACACATAAGTTTACTTACAAAATTTGGCAATGATTTGGACCCTATTGGATATACTATTTTAATAAAAAAATGTTCATAAATAAATCTGTGATAAAAATAAACTTCTGCGTAAGTCATTGAAAAATATTATTTCTTTTTGAATTTCGCCGAAAATCTTTTGTAAAGTTCTCCAAGTGTATTGAACTCTTCTTTATAAAAAATACCTACTCCTTGTGTATAGGGACCCTTTACGGTATTTAGAATATCTCCTTCGTTTGTTTTATTAAATGCTTTTATCCTCACCTTTCCATCTTTCGTAATTTTATATTCTACATTCACATCGCCAACAATACTTGCTGCATTCTGAGAAGTAGTAGTATTCGTATTATTGGCAACACTTCCGTCAATGCTCAACTTATCATTAAAAAGCTGAGTGGATAAAGCAAGTTGTATTTCATCTTTACTTATTTCATCCCCCGGACGATAACGAACTCCCACGTCAAACTCATTACTAATTTGCGAAAACCAATTGCTGAACTGATTAGAAAGCATTTCGGTGGTAGTAATGATATCTGCTTTTGAGCCGGAAGGATTATTCTTCATTGGATCAATCGGCATGAAACTATTTGTCATAAGAAGAAAAAACACTTGTTTGTTCATTTCATTTTCGTTGTTTCGCAATTTATCCCGCACACGTTGCCGTGTAAAATCATCAGCAGTAGGAATATCAATGTCAAAGTTAACGTCGGGTCTCATCAATTTTCCACTCAGATCCATCACACAATTTACAGGTAATCTTTTTTTATAAATGTTAGTGGAGTCATCAGGGAACAAAGGATTAAGGACAGTTCGTAATTCGTAAATGGCGTTCATTTTTATATCAGCATCTTCTGAATTGCCAGCCCATTGAATAGTTCCTCCATTTTCAATTTTGAATTTTTTATTTACGACATTCCTCAGAGTAAAAAGATAATCTCCATCTTCAATCGTGTAATTACCAAATATTTTGAAATCACCAAACTCATTGATTGTCATTTCAATATTACCTGCACCACGAGCTTTTATCACATCTCCAACTTTTTCATCAAAGATAAGTTGCACATGCATATCCGAAGTTGATTCCACTTTCATATTCATAGTAATGCCTGTTGTGTTGACTTTATACTTTTTTGTTTTAACTTTTTCCGTATCATTTTTTACAAAAGTCATAAAACTATTTTCGCTCATTTCACCGGATTCCGAAAGTGGAATAAACAACTGTGTGTATTCAGTTTTGTTAAAAATATTTTTTACTTTGTCTGTTTTCGCTGCGGCAGATATATTTATATTATCTAAAAAACCAAAAATGTTTATAATCCCTGTGGCAAATACTTTTCCATAGTAAACCGGATTATCTTTTTCATTCGTATTCAGACAAAGGAATTTGTTTGTGTTAAGGTCAACGTCAAATTGGAGATTCCGAAAACTGTTGTGAAACAATTTTCCGTTTATAATATTTGCCGTATTCTGATTAGCATCGTAAATAGAAATGTTTCTGAAATCAAAAGAAGATGGTTCAACAAAAATATCTCCGTTAAAATGGTAATCGGTACCAAGATAATTCACATGAATATTTTTTAGGTTCGTGTGAATGATTCCGTTCAGCAGAGGTTTTTTTGGTGTGCCTTCAATTTTTAATACAGCATTTGCAGTGCCTTTTATATTTGTAAAATCACTTTTCAAAAACGGCTCAAAAAATTCCAAATGAAAATTATGTACTTCGGCTTCCATAGCAATACTGTTTGTGTCTTTGGAAGGAAAATAATTTCCCGAAAATTTGATATCATCACCTTTTTCCTTTGTTAATTTTCCGTTGAGAGTTATCACATCTCTTTTGCTGTCATAAATACATATAACAGGTCCGCTGCCGATTTCTTCGCTATTCAATATCATATTCTGAATATCCAGATTGCTGCCAAAAATCGGCTTGTCGTAAATATTAGCGATAGAAGTATTGCCATTAACAGTTCCATAAAGAGCGATATCAGTGCTTTTTAGCAGGGAGTTAAGGTTCGTCAAAGCAAAGGACGAAAGTATAAGATACATCCTTTCTTCTTTTTCTTTTGAAATATTTCCTTCTACCCTCACTTGTTGTTTTCCGCATACAAAAGCCAAATCTCTGATAGCAATAAAAGAAGAATCCATGACCAACTCGTTGTCAGGATTTATTCGCCAGATGGAATCAGCAATTGTAATTTCGGAAGGAAGGAATTTGAATTTTATTTTTGGCTTTTCGGAAAAAGCAATATATCCCGGCACATCGCCTTTATATTGTTGAGATGCATTATTCCATTTCAAATGAAAACCAATTGTATCGTGGCAGGCACGGGAATTAAAATTGATATTGTCAAACTGTATGCTGTCGGAAACCTGAAATCGTTCAAAGGTTGTAGAAAAAGAAAGAGCATTATTTTCAGAGGAAGCATTCATATTACACTTCTTGAACTTACACTCATTTATAGTTATCAGAGGGAAAGATGCATTAAAAGAAAAATCATTTTTCATTCCATCAAACTTTCCTGATATAGAAGATGGACAGGTAATTTTTATTTTTGGCAGAAAAGCACGGGTAACAACATCAGTATTCTTTAATTGTACTGTATACTTAAATTCCTGCCGGTATTTTTTTTCATTCTTTGTTTGAGCAAAAAGAGAAGGAAGAAAATTGTTCAGAAAATCTGAAAATGAAGAAGGAATATTCCCCGACTTAAAATTTCCGATAAGTTGTGCATCTGCAATAGCAGAAGAAAGTTTTACGGTTTTAATTCCTGCATCATCATCTACAGAAAGTTGAACATTCCTGAAATCAAATATTTCTTTTCCCTGTTTGTAAATTATATTGTCAAGAAGCATTTTTCCGGTCAGGTCGTCAAGATTATTTCCTTTGCCACTAACATTCACTTTAACCGAAATGTCGGTGTATTCATTGCTTTTTACAAAGTTGAGTTTAGATAAATTTGCTTTGGCAACATCAGCAGTAAAATTCATGAGCGCTGGTGCTTTGCTGAAATCCACGTTCCCGCTGAAATCAAGATCCATGTTTTCGTCTTTGATGTTTATCTTACCGTTAAAAATTTTTCTCGCTAATTTGCCTTCCACTTTCATGTTTTGATAAGCATAATCATTAAACTGAAAACTTTTTACTATTCCATTTACAGATGTGTTCATGTTCTCCGCCTTTAATCCTTTACCATCCACATCTGCATCTAATGTAATTCTTCCGAACATTTTTTCATTTCCCAAAAACTTTCCAATATTAAAATCATCTGTTTTAAATTTTCCATGATAGTTCACCATTTCGGTTACTGCATTTTGGCTGAGCGAAATATCTGAATAAATATTACCAAGTGCAGTAGAAAAATTTCCATAAGATACAAAGTCATTATAGAATCCACTAAAATTTCCTTTGAAATTTATTTTTCCAAGCAACCCGATATTGGCAGGAACAGCAATAAAATTTTTCTTGTCAAACGGAGGAAGCGGAATGTTTTCAATATCTTTTTTAGAAGTAGAAAAACTTTTTATAGAAAAAAGCATGAAGGTCTCATCTATTTCAGGCAATCCTGTAATATCAAAATCGCCTTTGTAAATTGTTTCTTCTCCAATACGAACAAACATTTTTCGTCCTTTCAGGTCGCTCACTTTTCCACTCACATCTCCTTGCATATAAATGGTTTTATGAAGTCCGTGCAGAGCAGAAGAAAAATATGCAATGTCAGACATTTCTATTTTTGCGATGCGTAACTTTGCTTTCATTTTTATTTTATCAGCGAAATGATTGAAGTCATCAAAGTTTGTATACTTAAAACAAATATCAGCAAACAAAAAACTTTCGTTCGTTTTTAATTTCAAACTGGCTAATTTCATTTGTGTCGGACTTATACTTGCCGAAGCAGAAAGTTCGCTAAGCACAAATCCGCTTTCTTCAGAAAATAAAAGAGAATTGATTGTGAAATCCAGAGTATCCGCATCTATTTTAATACCCGTAAACTTTCCGTTGAGAGAATGTACATGGAGGTCAGAAAAGTTTATTCCTCTCGTGTGAGAAGTGTCGGATTCTATACGGTAAGAAAAAGAAATATTATTAAGCGTGATGCCACCAATGCCGATGTTCCAATGAGTGCTGTCGGTAGAAATTGTATCATCAGATGCAAATTCATCAATGATAAACTGAAAATTAAGTGCTGTATCGCCTTTGCATTTTGCTATGTTGATTGTTGCATTTTGTAAAATCACATTGCTTAAAAAAATTTTCTGACTATCAGAATCAAAAGCACCAATATCGGCTTTCAGTTTTTCGGCATAGAGGAGAGTATCGTGTTTTTGGTCTTCTATATAAACACCTTCCAACACAATTTTTTTCCAAAGCTCAATGTCTACGCCTTCCACACGGACTACTGTTTTCCATTTATTCGCTAAATATCCGCCAATCTGATTTGTTGCCCACGATTGAAAAGCCCCACTGCGCAGAACAAAATAAAAACCAAAGAGAAACAGAAACAATGTTCCTGCTACATAGAGTAATATTCTACCTGTCTTTTTAATGGTTATGTTTTTTATTTCTCGCAGAGACGCAAAGACGCAAAGATACAGAGCAAAAGATTAAAGTTTAAGGTTTCAAGTTAATCATTTAATCATAAAAATCACAGTTCAGACAATTTTACCACGTTATTATTATCAGCCCATTATTTGTTTGAATACCGCCGGTGCAAACGCCATTCACAGGAGTATAACTTGAGCCACCGCCACCACCACTACTACAACAATTACTACTACCACCACCACCCCAATAACCACCACCACCACCACCACCACCACCACCACCATTACCACCTATTCCCATGGCATTACCACTAGATTGCGTACCACCTCCACCTCCACCACCACCACTACCATTCTGCCCATTGATACATCCCGCATTTCCACCGGCATCACTATCCTGGCTCGCACCACCACCACCACCTGCCACTATAATGCGATTAGCAAGAGCGTAAGGAGAAATACGGATATCGGATGCACCACCGCCACCACCGCCATCACCACTACCGCCGCCATTCCATCCACCAGCACCAGCACCTCCCGCTCCGCCTACATTAATTTGCAGAACTTGTCCCGGAGTAACAGTTAATGTTGCAACAACTCTTGCCCCTAAACCACCATAAGTGCCACCACCTTGAGCGCCTCTTACATCCACAGTAACAGAGGTAACTCCTGCAGGTACAGTAAAGGTTTGTGCTGCGCTGGTATAAGCAAATGTCTGTGAGCCGCAAGCCAAAGGAGCAACCGTAATAACATTTGAGCAATTGCTTTTACCTCCGCAACCATTACCTGAATACACTCGGTAATAATAGGTAGCAGCACAAGTAAGCGATGTAACAGGATAAGTTGTTACATTGCCTGTATTTATTTTATTGTAACCGGGAACAAAAGCAGTAAAAATAAAATCAGTAGCAACATCTAAATAATAAGTAGAGGCAGCAGGAGGACCAGCAACTGCATTCCAGTTAGCATAAAAAGATAATGTACCGGGAGTAGCAGCAATAGCTGTTGGCATTGCAGGGATGGGATCAGAACAAGTACCGCCACCACTACCACCACAAGATACGCTTTGCCATGTTCCACTAATATATGCCTCAAAACAATTAGTCGTAATATTGAAAATCATAAGACCATTGGCAGGTGTATATAAGGTAGCAATATTATCGCGCTGGGCACTTGTCATTCGCGGAATGAGCAATCCTTTGTTTGTAAAATTAATATCTAACCCTGCAGAAGAATCAGGCGTAGCACCAGTTGTGTTGATACCTATATTTTGTGCATTACTTTTATTGCTTATAGCAAATAGCATGATGCAAACTGCTACGAGAAAAAGATTTTTTGTTTTCATAATAATTAGTTAATTGTTAATTGTTAATTGTTAATTGTTAATTGTTAAT
>JAZDJJ010000038.1:0-26692 GCA_043804035.1 Bacteroidota bacterium | reverse complement strand
TAAAAAAAACTGTCAAAATAGTATATGATGAATTGGATATTATGAAATTATTTTTTTTACTACTAAATGAACAGCAATGATTAAACTCCTACAACTTTGCGTACCATCAATTACAGCACATAGCGATGATGCTTTGGCAGAACATGCTGCTAACGAGTTGAGTATTTCCAAAAATCAAATTACCGGTATCAATCGCCTGCGACAATCAATAGATGCACGTAGCAGACAAGTGATGGTGCGAATAAAAATAGAAGTGTTCATCAACGAGCCGTTTCTAAAGTTCAGTATAAAAAAACCAATATTCAAAAATGTTACTAATGCTGAACCTGTGATTATTGTTGGCTCAGGACCTGCCGGCATTTTTGCAGCATTCAAATTATTAGAGATTGGATTAAAGCCGATTATTTTAGAAAGAGGCAAAGAAATTGCTGCACGCAAAAGAGATATAGCAATGTTAATGAAGCACCGCATCGTAAATCCTGAAAGCAATTATTGTTTTGGCGAAGGTGGTGCCGGCACTTATTCTGACGGTAAGTTATATACCCGTTCTACTAAACGTGGCGATGTTGAATGCATCCTACATTTATTTGTATTGCATGGCGCTGATGAAAGTATTTTGTATGAATCGCATCCGCATATCGGCACAAATAAATTGCCTCAGATAATTACTGCTATGCGAAAAACTATCACGGAGCATGGTGGCGAATTTCATTTCAACAGCAAAGTTTCGCAATTGATTATTGAAAATAATTTTTGCAAAGGTGTTAAATTATCAAGCGGTGAAATCATAAATGCACAATCTGTCATACTTGCTACAGGACATTCGGCACGCGATATTTTTTTTATGCTTCATCGGCAAAATATTTTTATTGAATCAAAGCCATTTGCATTAGGCGTTCGCATAGAACATCAGCAGCAATTAATTGACAAGATTCAATATCATTGCAATGTTCGTGATAATTATTTGCCTCCTGCATCTTATAAATTGGTACATCAAATAAAAAATAAAGGAGTGTTTTCCTTTTGTATGTGTCCGGGTGGAATTATTGTTCCCGCCATGACCAATCCCGGTGAAATAGTGTTAAACGGATGGTCGCCCTCGCGAAGAAATAATCTATATTCAAACAGCGGATTAGTGGTGAGCGTGGATGAAGAAGATTTTAATCCTTTTGCCCGACATGGTCCATTAGCGGCTTTGTATTTTCAACAGGAAGTAGAACAGCAGACATTCATTGCCGGAGGTAGTAATTTGCAAGCGCCTGCCCAACGTATTACTGATTTCATAGCGGGAAAAACTTCTTCTGCTCTGCCCGGCAATTCATATTTCATTGGAACTACATCTGTGAATTTGTGGGATGTGCTTCCTCATAGTATAAGTAAAAGTTTGAGAGAAGGATTAATTGTCTTTGAAAAAAAAATGAAAGGATACATTACAGAAGAAGGAATAATGCTTGCTATTGAATCGCGTACATCATCGCCTGTACGTATACCTCGCGATAAAAATACATTGCAACATTTGCAAATTAAAGGACTTTATCCTTGTGGTGAAGGAGCGGGATATTCTGGTGGAATTGTTTCTTCTGCTATGGATGGCGAACGATGTGCATCTATGATAGCAATCAGGCAAGCACTCTCAAAATAATTTTAAACATTTCTCCATTTTCGTGAAATGATTTATGTTTCCACTGCTATAGCTCCAAAGCCGTATTGCTTGTAAGGTGCTTCATAGAATTGAATATGATTATATGTTCTGAGAATATACAACATCTCCTCTTTCAAAGTTCCTTTGCCAACTCCATGAATGAAAATAATTTTTTTAATTCCAGATGCAATAGCAGAATCAAGACATTTTTGAAAATACTTGATTTGATAAGTTAATTTTTCATAATCGGTAAGATGACTATAATTGTCCAGCAAAACATGAATATGAAGATCTATTTCTAATGTTTCTGATGTTGATTTTTTTTTGTGAGAAATATTTACGATTTCATCTTTTTCGCTAATCCATTTTGATTTCATTTTTTCTTCAAGTTTATATGCCGATTCATCTGATAGTGGAACAAGTTGATCTGCTGAATATGATATTTCAAACCCATCTTCATTTTTTACTAATAGACGATAACCATCAAGAATATCAATAACTTCTCCTTTTCCTTTTTCATTAAGAAAAGAAATTTTGTCTCCGATTTTGAATTTCATAAAAATTACTTTAAACAAAAAAAATGAACTACCACATAGCAAGTTGCGAAAAATTCTTTTGATTAGATTTTTTCTTCATACGCTCCTCTGTCAATTACAGAATAACAGTTAACTTTTAGAATTTTGCACTCCTCTTTCCATATTTCATTCTTGTAATTAGAATTAGACGAATCAATAATTACTTTTTTAAACTCAAATAGTTTCTGCAAATCGTGTATTGTTGCTTTTGTATTCTTTGAAAGAATGATATAATCTATTTTTATTTTTTCTTTCCGAGTGTAATCAATTTTCACAATAGAATTTATTATGATAATTTTTTTTCCTGCTATATTAACGAATCTGTTTTTGATAAATATTTTTTCATTTGCAAATTCCTGTACCGCATTGGAATACAGAACAGTATGCTTAGTTATACCTTTTTCCCACCAATTATGTTTAACATGAAAAAGCATTTTGCTGTTATTACAAATCAACGATGAATCTGCCAACAGAACATTTTCTTTTCCTATACTGAAATCATAAGCAGAAATTTTTGGGATGTTGTAAACGACAAAAATATTTTGTTCCCGTTCATGAATTTCCTCAACTATTTGTAATGAAAGCAGAAAAACAATAACCACCAAAGAAATAATCAGATATTTTATTTGTTTGTAAAATAGGAAGAGCAGAATAATTATTATCAAAAAATAAATCATCCATGTTTCAAAAACATTTATAGAAATTCCCTGCGTAAGAGAACCCGGCATCTTGTCAATAAAACGAACCGATTCATTTAATGCCAGCACAGTGAAAGAAAAAATTTTCGCACAGAATGAACCAACCACAGCAATTTTCCCGACAGCAAAAACAAAAAGTCCGAAAAAGAGAATGAGAGAAGAAAGTGGAATAACGATGAGATTTGAAAAAAGAAAATAATTTGGAAACTGATGGAAGTACAAAAGTCCGAGTGGAAAAGTTGCAACTTGTGCAGCAATAGAAACTGAAACTATCAGCCATATTTGATTCATCAGCCAATTGTCAGGTTGCCATTTTTCATATATCCATGGCTGAATAGAAACAATTCCAAGCACAGCAAGAAAAGAAAGCTGAAAGCCCACTCCCATTATCATGTACGGATTGTACAATAGCAAAACAAAACATGAAACAGCAAGTGTATTGAAAATATTTGTATCGTATTTCCACGCCTTTGCAATTACAATAAAACTAAACATTGTTGTTGCACGAAGAACAGAAGGCGACAATCCTGTGAGTGTAGCATAAAACCAAAGTATAAAAAAAAGCAGAAAAAGTTTGATGATTTTTCCATGCTTTATTTTTTCAAGAAACATCAAAAGAATGTTGAATATAAAATAGACAATTCCTACATGCAATCCGGAAACAGACAACACATGCAGTGCTCCACTGCTTGAGTATGCACTAATAAGTTCTTGGTCTAATTTATCTTCATATCCAAGAACAAGTGCAGAACCAACTGCAAATTCATCACCTGAAATTTTATTTTCCCGATAAATATTAAGAAGATGTTCTCGCAAATCAAATGAAACTCGCAAAATAAAATTTCCTTCATTTCTATTCAGGGATTTCCAATTTCCGGATTGAATATATGCCTGATGATATATGTTGTGAAAGGAAAGAAATTTTTTGTAATTGAACTCCGAAGGATTCTGTGGTGGTTCCACTTCAGTAAATTTTGTTTTAAGAATCATACAGTCGCCATAACGGATTTGTTTGGCAATGCTATCTTTCTTAAAGTAGCACATTGCTTTGCCTGTAGTTTTAATCCATTGACCGTTCTTTCTCACAGAGAGAATTTTCATTTTTATTTTGTATGATTTCTGTTTTTCCAAATACGGCTCTGTGGATTTTGCATAAAATAATTCTGCTTCGGTAAGGAATTTACTGAAATGATTAGGGTGCCATTTTTCAGTATTCAGAACAGTGAGTTGAAATCCGCTAAGAAAAAGAGCAACAACTATCAACAATCCGAAAATACTGGAATAGGAATATGAAATATTTAGTTGCCTTACAAAAACAAAAAGAATAATAATAAAAAAAATTCCCAGTAAAATGTAATTCAGATAATCAATTTGCCATTCGGTGTAAATGGCGGTAAGAATCCCTGCAAGAAAAGGAAATAGCAAACGTAAAAATGGAATTTGGTACCAAAGATTCATAAGCAAGTGAATTTAGTAATTTTGTGTCAGAACTTGCAAAGTAAATAACCTTACACTTTTATTATACCGAACAGAAATAGATTTTTGGATTTGTAAACTTTCTTTCTTGTCCCGAATTTACTTGTATTTCGGCAAGATTAATACAAGTCCTGAATTTATTTCAGGATGTATGAAGTATATCCCGAATATATTTTCGGAAATCAAATTCTTTTGAGTATATCTTTGTAGCATGGCAGTAAATTTTTTTCCAAGGATTCTTTTGTTGAAAAGTTATAAATTATTAATTTAAAAATGACCGGGACGGATTCTATAATATATGATATTTCTATCGTGGTTCCTTGTTACCAGGAGGAAGGGCATTTGAGAGAAAGTGTACAATTGATATACGATTTACTGAACAAGACCACTTATAAATTTGAAATGATTTTTGTTGACGATTGCAGCAAGGATAAAACAAGAGAAATTATTCTTGATATTATCAACGAGTTTCCGAATGTAAAATATCTTTTTCATGAAACAAATGTCGGGCGTGGCGGAACTTTTCTTGACGGAGTTAAAATATCTAATGGAAAATATGTCGGGTTTCTTGACATTGACCTAGAAATTTCCTGCGATTATTTATTGAAAGTTGCATTAGAGTTGGAAAATGGATGTGATGTTGTAATTGTACGAAGGCATTATGCTCTTTCTTTCTCTCCGATTTTTATTTTACGGCATATAATCAGTGTTGGTTATAAAATATTGCTCAGCAAATATCTCGGCATTCCGAGAATGGATACCGAAACGGGTTTTAAGTTTTTCAGAAAAGATTGCATAGTAAAACTTGCCGAAAAGATAGAAAACAAAAAATGGTTTTTTGATACGGAGGTGATGGTGCTTGCTTATTTTAATAAGTATAAAATAAAAGAAGTGGATGGTTCCTTTATACGCAAACCCAATAAAGTTTCTACAGTCAAAATTTTCCGGGATACAATAGATTATTTAATCGCCTTAAAAAAATTCAAGTATAGAATGAAAATGCAAAAATTAATCCAATAATATTTCATGAGAAGTCCTGTATACTGGCACCCCTTTCTTTACCGAATGGTAATGAAATTTCTTTATGGCAGAAATTTTGAAACGAGGTATATCGCTATTTCTGAAATCATTCCGGAAAATACAAGTGTTACGGAGGTTTGTGCAGGCGATGGATATTTGTATGAATATTACCTGAAAAAGAAAAATATTAAATATATCGGGCTTGATGTTAATCCTGTATTTGTTAATGCTGCACGAAAAAAAAACATATCTTTTTTTCTTCATGATTTAATGATGGATGACGTTCCGTCTGCAGATTACGTGATAATTCATGCGAGTTTATATCAGTTTATTCCTAATGAACATGTGATTATTAAAAAACTTCTTAATGCAGCTGCCACTACTTTGATAATATCTGAACCGGTCAGGAATTTATCGGATAGTACAAATCCTGTAATTGCTGCATTCGCCAAGTATTCAGCAAATCCGGGCAATGCTCATGCTGTAAAAAGATTTAATAAGGAAACATTGATTGCTTGTTTCAAACAATATCCTGAATTCAAAAAAGTGAAAGCAATAAAAGGAGGGAGAGAGTTAATTGGAATTTTTACGAAATAAAATTTCAGTATTCATTCTTTTGTCGCGACAAGAAGTATGGACCCGCCAAATGGCAATTTTATTTTTAAATCATAACACAGTTCGTCAATTTTCATAATCCAGCGAAGTATAGTGTTTGTTAGTGAAGATATTTGAATTTCCGGATAATTCACCGGATTATTATTATTTTTTGTTTCTGTTTTCTTTCTCTTTCTCATAAAGCGTGAAATCATAATAAACGGAAATACGGCAAAGGCAAAACAGTTTATGTATTTAATTTTAAATCCCGCTTTTGTAACTTTCTCTATAAGTTCAGATTTTGTATATCTCCTTTTATGACGGTCAATTTCGTCTATTTCGCTCCATAGCCATGGGTATTGCGGAACGGTGATAAATAAATGAGAGTTTTTTTTTTAAAGATTTATTGATCTGTGATAATACTATTGTATCGTTCTCAATGTGTTCCAGCATATCAAAGCATCCGATGGCATCAAATTTATTTTCAAAGGGAATATTTTCTGCATCTATCTGGATGAAAGTTGCGTTTGGTACTTGCGATTTTGCAAATTTAACTCCTGATAAATAAATATCTGCACCCGTTAAATTAAGATTTTTTAATTCAGACAAAGCACTGAGTACCGTTCCGTTTCCACAGCCCACTTCAAGAACGTCTGCGGAATTTTTCTTCAGGAATTTTTTAAAAACCTTTTTCAGCACCTCATTCCTAGATTTATACCAAAAATTATTTCTTTCCATGTTTGAAAGAATATTCAGAGCTTCGGGATGAAATCCAATATTATCAAATGCCAGATCGGGGGCATAGCAGGGAATACTTTCATAGATTACAGGTTCCATAAATAGTGGTTGAAATTACGTAAAAAATAATAAGCAAAATTATCCTTTTTAATATTTCTATTTTTGTAAATATGCTTACCACTAAAAACAAACTTTTATTAATTTCTCTAATACTTTGCTACGTTGCATACCATTTAATAACTCTTTATATTTCTCCTTTGCCCTGGTTTGATGAAACTTTTTATGCCAGCATGACAAAGAATTTTATTGAGACGGGACATCTTAAAGCAACCGTTGATCCTTTATTTAATAATGGGAAAGAAATATTCTGGTATGGTCCCATTTATTTTTGGTTCACAGCTGTACCTGTTAAACTTTTCGGGTTAAGTATTTTTACTTTTCGGATAACAGCGTTGCTATTTGGGTTTTTGGATATTTACCTTGTGTACCGTTTGTTCCGATTATTTATCAGTGATATCAAAGTTGTTTTTGCAGGTATTTTACTGCTTGCTTCGGATACTCTTTTTTGTTATAATATTCATTCGGGCAGAATGGATTCAATGGCGTTTTGTTTTGTATTGATAAGCTGGTATTTGTTTTTTTTGGCGGACATTCCTGCCGAAGTACCTGCGCGAACAGATTCAAAAAAAAAATACTCTTTAAGTCCGGATGTGCTAATTATTTTATCCGGTATTTTTGCCGGCATATCTCTTCTTACTACTTTAAGAGTTTATTTTTTATTTATTCCTGTTGGATTTATTTTATTGATAAATGCCGTGAGGACAAAATCCATAAAACCAATTTATCATGGTTTTTTATTTGGAACCCCTCCCACTGTTTTTTTACTATTGTGGCTATTTTTTTCGTTTGGTAGTTTTTATGATTTTTATATTGATTATAAATATATATCTTCATTGTTAGATGTCGCTTTTCATATTCGTTTACTTCAGTACCCGATTATATTTTTTACTATTGTTTCTGTATGTTATGGGTTTACTAAAAATGGTATGGAAAATTTTTATAAAAATATTTTTGTCTTGTCTTTTACTTCTATAATTCTTTTTTATTTGCTTATTGAAGATACTAGTGCATATTCATTTTTTATTCTTTCATGTTACTATTTTTTATTTGTTTATTCCCTGCAGCCGCTTGCAAAAATCACGTTTAGAAATTTTCAGACAATCATTTTTTTACTCATGTTTACATGGAGCATTGGCGTGTTAAGTGCGAAAACACTTGATTTAATATTCTTATATCCACAGCGCAATTCTTCGGAAATCAATGAGTTTATTCAAAAAAATATTCCGCCTGGACATAAAGTTATTGGCGATGAGATGTATTATTATGCCGTTGAAAACAGTGGCTCTGATTTTCAATATATTCATCTTTCGCGGTTATCCGGCAACATGATAATTAAGGAAAAATATCAGCGCGAAAAATATAATTATGATTATATAATCTGGTCTGATCGTTTGCAGCAAATAGAACCCAATATATTAAAATTGTATGCAAAAAATACTGAGTTAAAAAAAATAGCATCGTTTGATTTACCTTCTCCCAAGTTTCATGATATTTTCAAATTACTAGGAGTAAATGTTATCGCATCTTATAATTGCCGGATTTATCAAAGAGAGAAGAAAGAGAAAATCAGTAGAGGTCGTTAAATTTTTATTTCTTACCCAAGAGGTGACTTCTTCATACTTGCAGGAAAAATTGAATAATGAATTTTGAATGTAGAAATTTAATATAGGACTTACGCACTGATGTCATTGCGTAGGAGAAATGAAGATTGCTTCCTGCTTCGTGCCTCGCAGTCGCAATGACGATACGGATTTGCGTAAGTCCTATAATATTTAATTGTATTCATTTATCATTAAACATTATTTTCGTTATTCTATTTTATGCAATTGCACCTGCGGATATTGAGAAGTTACCAAAACATTTAAAAAAAATATTGACAATGAAAAAAAAATATATTAGTTTCCATCCCGAAAAAAGTAAATATCTTTTTGCTTTTGCTTTCGTTGTATTCATCTTTCATGCCGAAGCCCAGTATTCAAAAATTAATTTCGGGGCTACAATATCGGTTAATAAAAAAGAAATACAGGAAAAAACTATTCATCTGCTTGTCCGTGGTAATGTTTCGGAGATAGAGAAATTCACAAAACAATACGGTGGAACTTTTAGATATGCTGTCGGAGATATTGCTTCCATAAATCTTCCTGTTAAAAATATTTCTACCCTTGCCGAAAAACAATTTGTAAAAAGAATAGAGGCAAATAATTTATTCAATAAAACAAAACCACTGAACGATAGTATGCTTATTTCTATGCGTGTTATTCCCGTTCATCTTGGAATATTGCCACTTACTAAAACATATCAGGGCGAAGGAGTGGTCATCGGAATTATTGACACAGGAATTGATTACAGGCATCCTGATTTTAAAGACAGCATCGGAAAAACACGAATAAAATTTCTTTGGGATCAAGTTACTCCTGATTCCGGAAAAGCACCACAACCATATAATTATGGAAGAGAATGGAATAATACACAAATTGACAGCGGTCTTGCATCTGCACATCAAACAACTGCTATTTCGTGGTGGAGTCATGGTTCGCATGTTGCATCCGAAGCAACGGGAAACGGTCTTGCAACAGGCAATTACAAAGGAGTTGCTCCAAAGTCGGACATCATATTTGTAGCACTTAATTTTCAAAAACCTGTCAATAACATGGTTGTGGATGCAGTAAATTATATTTATTCAAAAGCCACTGCTCTCGGAAAACCTTGTGTCATTAATGCAAGTTTTGGTGATTACTATGGCTCTCACGATGGCTCGGATTTACAATCACAGGTAATCAAAAATTTAATTACAGCACAAAACGGAAGAAGTTTGGTCTCTGCGGCAGGTAACGCAGGTAATGTGGCATTTCATCTTGGCTATACAGTTACAAGCGATACAAACTTTACATGGTTCAATTCTACAACAGGTTTATATTTTATTATATATGCCGACACAAATAATTTTAAAAATATTCGGTTCTCAATTGGTGCAGACAAAATTTCTCCAAGATATTTGTTCCGTGGAAATATTCCTTTTTCAAATATAACTCCTCATATCGGCAAAATGATAAGTGATACTCTGTACAATGGAAGCAATCGCATCGGTATCATTCAATCTTATGGTGAAAAGAACGGAGGAATTTATTCTATGGAATATTTCATCACACCTGATTCTACAACTTACAACTGGCGATTGATGACTACCGGCTACGGTAAATTTGATGCTTGGGTTTTTAATCAAAAGGGCGAACCTATAAATATTGTATCCGCTAATCTTGCCGACTCAACTATTTTTCCTCCGCTAAAAAAATATAAGCAACCCGATTTTAATCAAACCATTGTCAGCGGTTTTCAATGTCTGGACGAAGTAATTACAGTTGGTAGTTATGTAAATAGAAATCAGCATGTGGACATTGATACAATTCTACAAACAAACAATATTTATATTCCCGGTGCATTGGCTGCTTCTTCAAGCCATGGACCAACAAGAGACGGAAGAATAAAACCTGATATAACTGCACCCGGTGATTATATTTTAGGATGTTTCACTCTTTCGCAAATTCCTATTCTTGTTGGTGCAGGACAAGGTTCTGCAATTGGAGTCGGAGGCGCACATACTGTAAATAGCGGTACTTCTTTTGCTTCACCTGCTATTGCCGGTGTTGCTGCTTTGATATTGCAAAACGATCCTAACGCAAGTTATCTTGATGTGAAAAATGCGATTGTTAATTGTGCATGGCAAGATTCTTTTACAGGAGGTGATTTGCCTAATAATTTATGGGGCTACGGCAAGGTGGATGCTTTTGCTTCACTTACCACATGTGCTACTACAAATAGTATAAATCAATCTATCATTGATTCAGAAGAATTTATTATCTATCCAAATCCGTTTTCATCAGAAGCATTTCTGCGAATTTTTTCAAAAGAAAAATTACAAAACGCAGAATTAAAAATTTATGATATTATAGGAAAAGAAGTAAAAACAATTCCAATGAAAGATTCTCAATCGGCTGTTTTGGAAAAAGGATGTTTGAAGAACGGAATTTATTTCTGTCAATTGAAATCGGGAGACAGAATTATTGCAACCCAAAAGTTCATTATTTGCGAATAGCCGCTCTTTGCCTCAATGCTTCGTAAACAATAATTGCAGTACTTACTGAAACATTAAGAGAATCTATTTTGCCGAGCATAGGAATTTTTATTTTTTTATCTGCCTGAGATAACCATTTTTCAGTAAGTCCATTCGCTTCAGTTCCCATTACGATAGCAATAGGTCCTTTAAAATTTGCTTCGGAATAATATTTTTTTGCATCAGGAGAAGTTGCGAAAATTTTAATTCCTTTTTCTTTCAGCCAATTTATTACTTCATCAGAATCCTTGGCAACAATCTTTTGTGTGAACACACAGCCCTGACTGGAACGGATAACATTGGGATTAAAAATATCGGTGTGCAGGTCGCAAATAATTACGGCATCTGCACCAACACCATCTGCTGTACGCAAAATGGCTCCGAGATTTCCGGGTTTTTCTACCGATTCAAGAATAATAAGTATCGGATTAGATGAAAGATTCAATTCGGAAAGCGAAAAAAGTTTCGGTCTTGCAACTGCAATAAATCCATCGGGATTTTCACGAAAAGATATTTTTTTGAAAACCGAAGCACTTACTTCCGTTACAGGAATATTCCCGAAAAAATTATTATTATCCTTTGAAAAATCAGAGCAAACAAAAATCATTTCAACATAAATACCTGAGTTTATTGCTAATCCTATTTCTCGTTGTCCTTCAATAATAATTTTATTCTGCTTCTCTCTTTCCGAAGATTTCTCAATTAGTTTAACGAGATTTTTAATTCTTGGATTGGATGTACTGGTGATGATTTCCTGCATTCTTAATATTTCATTAGGGCAGTCCCAAAAATTAGTTTCGTCATTGCGACTGCGAGGCACGAAGCAGGAAGCAATCTCAATTTCTACATAAAAAAACAGATTGCTTCAGTCGTTCCTCCTTCGCAATGACGTTTATTGGTATTTTTAGAACTGCCCATTAGTTAAATTCAAAGTGCAACAAATTTAGAAAAAATTTCATGTAGGAATAAACGAACATGATTTTTTTTCAAACCTTCAACCCATCAAACTGATAACTGATAACTGATAACTTTTATTCACTTATGTGTAATTAAAAATTTTATGTAGGTTTGTACATTCAATAATTTTTCAATAAACTTTTAATCTTTATACTATATGTCAAATGGATTTTTCAAACTCCCGCAACCAATCAACGATCCCATCAGAAATTATGCTCCGGGTTCTCCCGAGCGGGAAGCATTAAAAAAAACTATTGCAGAAATGCGTTCTGAAGTATGGGATATTCCGATGTTCATCGGAGGAAAAGAAGTTCGCACCGGAAAAAAAATTCCGCTCTCTCCTCCACATGACCACAAACACATTCTTGGTTATTATCACAAAGGCGACAAGACACATGTAGAGCAAGCCATTGTTGCTGCAATGGAAGCAAAAAAATATTGGGCTTCGCTTCCGTGGGAACATCGTGCTGCTATCTTTTTGAAAGCATCCGAATTGCTTGCAGGTCCGTACAGAATGAAAATTGTTGCCGCAACAATGCTCGGTCAATCTAAAAATGTTTTTCAGGCAGAAGTTGATTCTTCTTGTGAGTTAATTGATTTCCTTCGTTTCAATGTAAAATATATGGGAGAAATTTATTCTCAGCAAGTAGATTCGTCAGTAGGAATGTGGAACCGTTTAGAGTGGCGTCCGCTTGAAGGATTTATTTGGGCACTAACACCTTTTAACTTCACTGCTATTAGCGGTAATCTTCCTTCTTCTTGTGCTATGATGGGCAATACTGTGGTATGGAAAGCAGCATCAACAGCTATTTATTCCGCACATGTAGTAATGCAAGTTTTTCGCGAAGCGGGAGTTCCTGATGGAGTAATTAATCTTGTTCATGCAGGAGGCAAAGAAACTGCTGATGTTATTCTTAATCATCATGACTTTGGTGGAATTCATTTTACCGGATCTACGGAAGTGTTCTGCGACATCTGGAAAAAAATCGGTAACAACATTCAAAACTATAAATCGTATCCGCGCATCGTGGGAGAAACCGGAGGAAAGGATTTTATATTCGGGCATCGCTCTGCCGATGTAAAAGTTTTGACAACTGCAATTCTTCGCGCTGCGTTTGAATATCAGGGACAAAAATGTTCTGCCTGCTCACGTGCATACATTCCTTCTAATCTGTGGAAAGAAGCAAAAAAGATTTTTACCGAAGAAATTGCTACGATGAAAATTGGACCTACAGAAGATTTTTCCAACTTCGTGAATGCTGTAATTGATGAAACATCTTTTGACAATATTGTAAGTTATATTGAACACGCAAAGAAAAATAAAAAAGAAGCGGAAGTTATTATCGGTGGAAAATATGATAAGAGCAAAGGATACTTTATTGAACTAACTGTTATTCAGGCAAAAAATCCGTATTACAAAAGTATGTGTGAAGAAATTTTTGGTCCCGTACTTACTGTTTATGTATATGATGAAAATAAATTTGAACAGACACTTGATATCGTGAACAATACTTCGCCTTATGCTCTCACAGGAGCCATCATCGCACAGGACAGATATGCAATTGATACTGCTACAAAAAAATTAGTGAATGCCGCCGGAAACTTTTATATCAACGACAAATGTACAGGTGCAGTGGTCGGACAGCAGCCATTCGGAGGCACAAGGGCATCTGGCACTAACGACAAAGCCGGACATATGATAAACCTTTTGCGCTGGGTTGCTCCGAGAACAATTAAAGAACTTTTTGTTCCGCCTACAGATTATCGTTATCCATTTTTAGAAAAAGATAAATCTACTAACGGACAAACAGTGGAGATTAAGAAGTCAGCGAAGAAAGTATCCGTTTGAAATTGATTTGTTTGAAGAAGTTGCAATTTATGTTTCATAGTATTGACTCCCTCACCAAATGGGGAGGGTTAGGGTGGGGTTGTGCTTTTATTTTTTTTTCTCGCGTATTGAAAAATTTATTATTACCATTGCATATTATTTTGATAATGATGAACATTAAAAAAAAATTCTTGAATATCAAAAAATTATTGTTTAAATTAAAAATATGAGAAATAAAACAGTGCAAATAAAAAACAAAACTGTACAAAGCCTATCAGATTTGGGTGGCTTTGTACGGTTTTTAAAATAAAAACCCTTTATATAAACGAGTTACCTGCAAGCGTAAAAAGACAGTGCTTCGGGGACAATGACGCAGTAATTTGACAGTAAAGTTTTAACAATTTGACAAGTGACAATCATACAGACCACATTGCAACTGGACAGCGAGTAAGCCGACACTCACTGCCAACGCTTCTGTATTTTTTATTTCCCCCACCGCACATTTTTTTTAATTCAATTTTATGGCAGCCCGCAAACGGCACATTTGCTTTTGCCGCAACCGCTCAAACCCAACCCGATGGCAAAAGCAAAAGAGCCGTTTCTGCCAACGCACGGTTTGACTTTCGTTCTGACAATGAAATTTTTCAGTATTTTGACCCTTTAATTTACGACAGATATAACAAGTGAAAACCGAAAAACTGACAAGGCAAGAAATAATTGACCTGCGACTGAAAAAAGCAGGGTGGACAGTTACTGACCGAACTCAGGTAATTGAGGAATTTGATATTCACCTGACAGTTGTTCAAGAACCGACCACACCCTACGCAGGACACCAATTCAGCGACTATGTTTTATTAGGCAAGGACGGTAAACCGCTTGCAGTTGTGGAAGCAAAGAAAACTTCTGTTGACGCAGCCATTGGACGAGAACAAGCGAAACAATACTGCTACAACATTCAGACAACGCAAGGCGGAGAATTACCCTTCTGCTTTTACACCAACGGACACGACATTTATTTTTGGGACTTAGATAATTACCCACCAAAAAAAGTTCACGGCTTTCCGACAAGAGAAGATTTAGAACGCTATGCTTACATACGGAAGGCACGGAAAACTTTAGCAGGCGAACTTATCAACACAAAAATTGCGGGACGGGATTATCAAATCCGTGCAATTCGTTCCGTAATGGAAGCAGTTGAAAAACGCAAAAGAAAATTTCTTTTAGTAATGGCAACAGGCACGGGTAAAACCCGTGTGTGCATTGCCTTAGTGGATGCACTCATGAGAGCAGGTTGGGCAGAGAGAGTTTTATTTTTGGTTGACAGAATCGCCTTGCAAAATCAAACGCTTGATGCGTTCAAAGAATATTTGCCAAACGAACCACGATTTCCAAAACCCTACGAAAAAGAAATTGCAACCGACAGACGAATTTATGTTTCAACATACCCAAGTATGTTGAATATCATTCGGGATGAAACAAAAACTTTATCGCCTCACTTCTTTGATTTGGTTGTGGTGGATGAAAGCCACCGAAGTATTTACAACACCTACCAAGAAATTTTGGATTACTTCAACACAATCACTTTGGGATTGACAGCAACGCCAACCGATGTGATTGACCACAACACTTTTCAGTTGTTTGAAACCGATGATGGAGTTCCAACCTTTGCGTATTCGTATGATGAAGCGGTGAACCACATACCGCCTTATCTGTGCAATTTTCAGGTAATGAAAATCAAAACTAAATTTCAGCAGGAAGGAATTAGTAAGAGGACAATTGCATTGGAAGACCAACAGCATTTAATTCTTGAAGGGAAAGAAATTGAAGAAATAAATTTTGAAGGAACAGAAATTGAAAAGAAAGTTATCAATCGGGGAACAAACGCATTGATAGTTCGGGAGTTCATGGAAGAATCTATTAAAGATGCAAACGGAGTTCTCCCAGGAAAAACAATTTTCTTTTGCATCAGCAAAGCACATGCAAGGCGAATGGAAGAAATTTTTGATTCGCTTTACCCCGAATACAAAGGCGAATTAGCAAAGGTGATTGTAAGCGAAGACCCACGGGTTTACGGCAAAGGCGGATTGCTTGACCAGTTCACAAACAACGATATGCCACGAGTTGCATTAAGCGTTGATATGCTTGACACAGGAATTGACATTCGTGAAATAACCAACCTTGTTTTTGCAAAACCAGTTTATAGCTACACAAAGTTTTGGCAAATGATAGGCAGAGGAACACGATTGCTTGAAGCCGAAAAAATAAAACCTTGGTGCACTTTCAAAGATTCATTTCTGATTTTGGATTGTTGGGACAACTTTGAATATTTCAAACTCAATCCGAGAGGCAAAGAATTGAAACCGCAAATTCCTTTGCCAGTTCGTTTGTTTGGTGTTCGCCTTGACAAGATTGAAGAAGCACAAACAAGAAATAAAACCGAAGTTGTAGAAAAAGAAATTCATAAACTAAAAAAACAAATTGCAACACTTCCGCAAAATTCGGTTGTGATAATGGAAGCCAAACATGAACTGCAGCGAATGGATGATGAAAATTTTTGGAACAATCTTTCGCAAGACAAACTTGAATATTTGGAAGGAGTTGTAAAACCATTATTCAGAACCGTTGCAGATGCTGACTTTAAAGCAATGCGATTTGAAAAAGATATTGTTGAAGTTTCATTGGCAAACTTAGCAGAGGAGAAAGACAAATTTGAAACACTGAAAGAAAGTATCATTGAAGAATTAGGCGAACTTCCTTTGAGCATAAACATTGTTGCTAAAGAAGAACAACTTATTCGCCAAGCACAGACAAATAATTTTTGGGCAACAATCACAGAAGAAAAGCTTGACGAACTCATTCAGAAACTTTCACCGCTAATGAAATTTCGTGAAGCAATCATTCCGCTTGCACCTGCAAAATTCAACCTGAAAGATTTTGTAAGCGAAAAAGAATTTATAGAGTTTGGACCCGAACACCAAGCGTTGAGCATTGCAAAATATCGTGAGTTGGTAGAGCAAAAAGTAAATGAATTGGTTTTGGCTAATCCTATTTTACAAAAACTAAAAGAAGGAATTGAAATTTCAGAACAAGAAGCCGAACAACTTGCGGACGAGTTACACAACGAGCATCCACACATCACGATTGATTTATTACGGAGAGTTTATAACCACCGCAAAGCGGTATTTGTGCAATTCATCAAACATATTTTGGGAATTGAAATTTTACAATCATTTCCCGAAACAGTTTCAAAAGCGTTTGATGATTTTATTGCAGCACACTCTTATCTTACAAGCCGACAGTTGCAATTCTTAGATTTGCTTCGCAAATACATTATTGAAAACGGAGTGCTGACAAGAAAAAATTTAATTGAATCACCGTTCACACTTCTGCACCCCGAAGGAATCAGAGGCGTATTCAATCCGAAAGAGATTGACGAAATTTTATCATTCACAGAAAAACTAATCGCAGCATAAATGTTACAAAGCAACGCAACACTAAAATCACTCATTGATAAACTTTGGCAAAACTTCTGGGAAGGAGGCATTGCCAATCCACTTACTGCGATTGAGCAAATCACCTACTTGATTTTTATGAAACGCTTAGATGATTTGGAAGCAAAGAGAGAACGGGATGCTGATTTCACAGGTGAAAAATATACTTCACGGTTCAAAGGAAAATTTAAGATAACAGGCAGCAAAGAAGAAGTAAATAAAAACGAATTGCGTTGGAGTGTGTTCAAACACAAGCCAGCCGATGAAATGTTGTTGCATGTGCAAACAAAAGTTTTTCCTTTTATGAAAGACCTGAACGGAGAAACTTCTCCTTTCACCAAACACATGGCAAACGCTGTTTTCATTATGCCCAAAGCAAGTTTGTTGGTTACGGCAATAAATATTGTAGAAGATATTTTTAAAGAAATTGAAAAAGATGCCACCGAAGGCGGACATGCTTTTCAGGATATACAAGGCGATGTGTATGAAATGCTGTTGAGTGAAATTGCAACCGCAGGAAAGAACGGACAGTTCAGAACTCCACGACACATTATTAAACTGATGGCTGAATTAGTTGCACCGCAGTTAGGACAACACATTGCAGACCCTGCATGTGGCACAGGTGGTTTTTTGTTGGGAGCATATCAATATGTGTTGACGGATTTAGTGAGGCAGAATGCTTCGACTTCGCTCAGCACAGGCGACAAAAAGAAATTAGAGAAAGACGAAGATGGTTTTGAACGGGCAACCATGAGTGCAGCACTCACCGAAAAAGTAAAAAACATTTTAGACAAAAGTTTTACAGGTTACGATATTGATACAACAATGGTGCGTTTGGGTTTAATGAATATGATGATGCATGGCATAGACGAACCGCAAATAGATTACAAAGACACACTAAGCAAAACTTACAACGAAGACAGCCGCTTTGATGTGGTAATGGCAAACCCACCATTCACAGGCAACATAGACAAAGGTGATATAAACGAAGGATTGAAATTGCCCACCACAAAAACAGAATTGCTTTTTGTTGAACGCATTTTTACCATGCTGAAAATGGGAGGCACAGCAGCCGTAATTGTGCCAAGCGGTGTAATACAAAACAGTGGAAAAGCATTTGAAGCATTGCGTAAAATGTTGATTGAGAAAGCAGAACTGAAAGCAGTAATAGCAATGCCAAGCGGAGTATTTAAACCGTATGCAGGTGTAAGCACAGCCATTTTATTTTTTACAAAAGGTGGAGAAACAACTGATGTTTGGTTTTACGATATGCTGGCAGACGGATACACATTAGATGATAAGCGAAACAAAATTGCTGCAAGCGATTTGCCCGACATTGTGCAACGCTACAAAACACGAAACATTAAAACCGAAACCGACAGAAAACAGAAATTCTTTTTCGTGCCGAAAAAAGAAATCGTTGGCAACAACTACGATTTGAATTTAAGTACTTACAAAGAAGAAGTGTATGAAGAAGTGAAGTATGAAAAGCCGAAAGTGATTTTTGGAAAGTTGGAAACATTGGAAAGTGAAATTGCGAACGGATTAAAAGAACTTAAAGAACTGATATAATTATGGCAGACATTCATTCACTTACCAAGCAAATTGTAAGTGTTCAACACTACTTTAAGAAATTTGCTTTAGCACAAATAAATAATGCTTTAACATTTCGCAATTGGGTAATTGGGTTTTACATTGTAGAATATGAGCAACAAGGAAATGACCGTGCCGACTATGGAGAAAACACACTTAAAATACTTTCCGGTAAACTAAGCGAAACAGGTGCAAAGGGTTTCTCCGACCGGAATCTTAGGTTGTGCCGACAGTTTTATCTTGAATATCCAATGATTGGGCAGTTGCTGACTGCCAAATTCAAAACGATGGAAAATTCAATTTGGCAGTTGCCGACTGCCAAATCTATTTCTGAAGCAGTTATTCCAACCACAACAAAAAATTCAGTACCTATTGAATTGCTCATAGACAAACTAAGTTTTACTCACATCATTGAATTGTTGAAAGTGGATGATGCTTTGAAGAGGACTTTTTATGAAGTGAACGCTATTAAAAATAACTGGACTGTAGATGTGCTAAAACGAAGCATTAACACTTTGCTTTATGAACGCACAGGATTAAGCACCAATAAAGAAACCATGCTTGAAAAACTAAACAATGAAAACCTGCAACAATTTACTGACATCATAAAAAGCCCTTACATACTTGAGTTTTTAGGAATAGAAGAAAAGGCAGAATTTTCTGAAACTGATTTGGAACAAGCTATCATCAATCATTTGCAAAAATTTTTAATTGAACTGGGCAGAGGTTTTTGTTTTGAAGCAAGGCAAAAAAGAATTTCGTTTAACAACAAGCATTATAAAATTGATTTGGTGTTTTATCACCGCATATTAAAAGGGGATTATGTCCCGTTTTGGACCAAATTTCGATTTTACTGCATTACAAAATTAATTAAAAAGTTGTATGATAATGATGTGATGTTGAAATGGTAAATAACTCGCAGAGTTATTATCATTTCAACATCATTGTGATTTCAACTGCCTTTTGTTCCGGCCTCTTTAAGCGATTGTTAAATTTCCACTCCATCTCTTTCAAATAGTAAATAAGATTTTGTTTGAATACTCCGTGATATTTAAACATATGTTCTTTTGCCCAACCCCAGAAATTTTCCATCCCGTTTACATGTACATTTCCTTGTACATATTGTTCTTTCCCATGCTCTACAAAACGATGAATGTACCCTTTATGTACAAGCCCTTTGTATGAACTAAATTCATCAGTCATTACATTACTTTTTTCTATTACTTTTTTCTGAATAAATGCTTCTATTTGAGTATCTGAAAAATCACCCAACAATTCTATTACCACTCGTCCTTCTCGCTGTTTAATACCGAATACAGGCGTCTTATCAGTTCCTCTACCACGACCTACATATTTCTTCCGATACTTCTTGTTTCGCTTACGATTCGTTCCTCCGAAATAACTCTCATCACATTCTACTGTTCCCTGTAATTTCTGCTCATTATTACTGACATTCACCAGCACCTTACGAATCAAATAATACACGCTCAATACACTCCTGTACCGATGACGAAACAAATTAGATGTACGCAATGCACTCCAATCTAAACAAAATCCCATCACGGTATCTGCTACTATCTGTAAAGGGGATTGTTTTGTTATTACTTTTTTGTCAAACTTTTTTCTACATCGCTTACATTTTCTTCGTCCATCTGATAATTTGTATAACTTTGTTCTGACTTTGCATCGGGGACATAATAAATTACCACCGATGGCTTTTAAATCGTGCTGATTTTCATTTTTCAAAATCAGCAATAGAAAATCTGTATCTATCATAGAGGGAATTTATGTTTTAGTGAACAAAGTTAGTCCATTTTTGGGACATAATCCCCTATTAAAATGCCATATTTTGATTGATTTAAAGTTAGGCGAATTTGACCATGCCGATGTAGGACAGATGAACGTTTATCTGAATTATTATAAAGAAAACGAAATAGCTGAACATGATAACCCACCGATAGGAATTATTTTATGCAGCCATAAGGATAATGCTTTGGTGCATTATGCCACAGGCGGTTTATCGCAGGAAGTTTTTGTTAGCAAATACAAACTGCAACTGCCTACCGAAAATGAATTGAAAGAATTGATTGAAAATGATGTGATGCTTTTTAATAAAAAAAAAATATGAAAAAAAAGTTGGAAACCATTGAAGAAAATATTCAATCGGGATTATCGGAATTAAAACCAATGGTGCAATGAAAAAAATAAAACTCACAGATGCAGCACCATACTCTGGCAAAAGAGTTCAGCCATTTGATGGAGTGAAGAACTATTTATCTACAGGAGATTTGAAAGACAAAGGTTTGAGTTTTGAAGAAGTAACTTTTAAAAGCAAACCATCAAGAGCAGACATTTTAGTTAGCAAGGGAGATATTTTGTTTGCTAAAATGGTGAACACAAATAAAGTTTTACAGATTGATAAAAAACTTGACGGCACAATTGTATCAACTGGCTTTTCCGTTCATAAACCTGATGAAAATGTTTTGCATGGAAATTATCTGATTCAGTTTTTGAAAAATAATTCTTTTCTAAGACAGAAAAACAAATTGTGCACTGGTGCAATTCAATCTGCAATTTCAAATACAGGAATTGAAAAAATATTTGTCCCCGTTCCTACCCTCTCCGACCAAATTCAAATAGCCAATATTTTAAGCAAAGCCGAAACACTAATAGAGCAACGCAAACAAAGCATTGCCCTGCTTGATGAATTTTTGAAAAGCACCTTTGGAGAAATGTTTGGAAGTTTACTGTCAAGCAAAAATAGTTCGGCTAAAAAAATGATTGGAGAATTGTTGTTAAACATTTCAAATGATAGCCCAATAAAGTTTCCAAATAAAAATTATCAATACATTGATATTTCCTCAATTGATAATAGTTCAAAAAAAATAAAAGAAACAAAAAATATTTTAGGAGCAAATGCACCGAGCAGGGCAAAGCAGTTGGTTCAATTAGATGACATTTTAGTTTCTACTGTTCGTCCAAACTTAAATGCTGTTGCGATGGTTAGAGAAAAATATTCCAATCCAATTGCATCAACTGGATTTTGTGTTTTAAGAGTAAATCCAAAACTAATTTTAGCCGAATATCTTTTTGAGATTTGTAAACAAGATTTTTTCATTGGAATATTATCAAAAGCAGCAAAAGGAGCAAGCTATCCAGCAGTATCTGATAAACAAGTCAAAGAAATAAAAATCCCAATTCCACCAATGGAACTCCAAACTCAATTCGCCAACATCGTAAAGAAAACCGAAAAACTGAAAGAGCAATATAAAAACAGTTTGCAGGAGTTAGAAAATTTGTATGGTTCGCTAAGTCAGAAAGCGTTTAAGGGGGATTTGGAATTTTCAAAACCTATTACCGCTTAACATATATCAACTGCAATGGAATTAAAAACAAGTGTCGGCAAATCTTTTTTAGACCTTTTCACAAACGACCTTACTGTTAAAGTTGATGGAACAAATTCAACTCTCAATCTTCACATTTTAAAAATTGAGAACAGTTTATTTTCTAAAATCTTTAAAGAGAAACAATTATTAAATTACATTAGTAATAATATTAGTTCCAGTAATGCGATTTTTTATAGGACTGCAGGTGGTAGATATTGGAAAATATTTTTAAATCGAAATTTTAAGAACATTTCCACTTCCAATAAATCAAAAACATTTGATAAACAATATAATAATAACGCTATTGTAGCGGTATTAAATTCTAATTTATTTTGGTGGTTTTTTGCAAACTATTTTGATTTATATAATCTCAAAGATTATATGATATTCTCTTTCCCATTTTCGTTTAAAAATGATTCAGAAGAAATCAGTAAACTTGGTATGAAATTAATGAAGTCATTTGAACGAAATGTTGAAACAAAAGAACAGTATATTCAATCTAAATCACAAACAACATATTTTGAAACATTTAATCCAGCATTATCTAAAGAAATAATTGATGAAATCGATATTGCATTAGCAAAGCATTATGGTTTTACCGCTGAAGAACTTGATTTTATCATCAATTATGATATAAAATACCGTATGGGTAAGGAGTTGGAGAATGGGGAGGAGGAATAAATAATTTTAAATAACTTTGAACGAAATGGCAAAAAGCGACAATATTATTCAATCAGAAGATCGGCTTTTTCAAGAGTTATCGCAACTCATTGAGCAAAGCAAGACACAGCTTGTATCGTATGCAAATAGCACACTCACTACTTTGTTCTGGCAGGTAGGCAAACGCATTAATGAGCATATACTGCAAAATAAACGTGCAGAATACGGTAAACAAATTGTGCCGACACTGTCGGCACAATTGGAAAAAGCATATGGACGTAACTTTACAGAAAAAAATGTAAGAAGAATGATGCGTTTTGCAGAGCAATTTACGGATATTGAAATTGTAGTTCCTCTGTCACGACAATTAAGCTGGTCGCATTTTGTAGAATTGTTGCCATTGAAAAAACTAGAGGCAAAGATCTTTTATGCAAACCAATCAGCCGAACAAGGATGGAGCATAAGGGAACTGCGGCATAAAATTGAAACTAAAACTTTTGAAAGAACAAAAATTGCAAATACTCAAATTGCAAAATCTGCAGACATTCCTGTAAACACATTTAAAGACCCATACATTTTAGATTTCTTAGGTTTAAAAGATACTTATCTCGAAAAAGATTTGGAATCTGCTATTTTAAGAGAGTTGGAATTATTTATACTTGAGATAGGTAAAGGTTTCGCCTTTGTTGAAAGGCAAAAGCGGATGATTATTGACGGTGAAGATTATCACCTTGACTTGCTTTTTTTTCATAGGAAACTTAGGCGATTGGTTGCTATAGATTTAAAAATTGGAAAATTTCAGGCAAAAGATAAGGGACAAATGGAACTATACCTTAAATGGCTCGACCGATATGAAAAACAAGAAAATGAAGAAAAACCAATAGGCCTCATTTTATGTGCCGAAACAAGCCGTGAACAAGTTGAATTACTGGAAATGCATAAAGATGGAATAATGGTAGCTGAATACTGGACTGAATTACCTCCCAAAAAAGATCTCGAAAGAAAACTTCACGAGGCATTGATAGAAGCTAAAGAAAACCTTGAGAAACGAAAATTACTTTAAAATTTAACTATATGTACAAGTCATATTTCAACCCAGAAGAGAACCAAAATTGTGTAATGGAGCCGGATGCTCTATCGGTTTTCAAAAAAGAAAAAAATGCTCCGAGTCAAATAAGACAAGGGATGCCACAAAATCAGATTGCTGAAATTGTTTCTGATAAACTTATTGGTTACATCAAAAATCAATTTGAGGAAGTTAAAAAGCAAAGTAAGAAAAACAAATAGAGCATTGTGGAATATTTTGGCAATAAAGACCTTTTAAAGCATCCCAAGACTGCTTTTCTATGTAGCCGTTCTATTCCGGCATCAGCAGTATTAAAATGCTATGATTGGGCTATTTCACAACGTGAGGCAGGGAATTGCATTATAAGCGGTTTTCATAGCCAGTTGGAAAAAGATGTATTTCATTATTTGCTGAAGGGAAATCAGCCAATCATTATTGCATTAGCCCGTGGACTAAAAGAAAAAATTGAACCGGAACTTATAAAACCATTGGAAGAAGGAAGAATTTTAATCATCAGCCCTTTTGACAAGTCAGTAAAGCGTGTAACCGAACAAACAGCCGAAATAAGAAATAAAATGATGATTGAACTTGCCGACAAAATTACAGTTGGGTATGCAAGTGAAAGAGGAAAACTTGAAAGATTATTACAAACAACTAAAAAGGAAATAGCAAGATTAGTATGAGCCATCGCAGCAGCCACACACATTGTCAAGCCCCACAAGCCCAAGCACAAACCAAAGCTTGCCAAAGAGTGTGTCTGCCCCAACCCGAAAAGAATTTCAAAATTTTTCTCCCCCTCTTTAAAGAAAAAATTAAAACACTCCAACACACCACCGACCCTGACAAAAAAGACAAAAATGAAAGTATTGACAAGTTTAATATGAAAGTGCAATTTGACTCAAACACACGGACAGACAAGAACCGCCAGTGCATAACAGGCGGTATATTTTATTGCCGAGATAGTGCGGGTTTCAGCGTTTCTGCATCTAATAAACTTTCGTGTATTTTGACAGGGCAGTGCTTCGAAATCGGCAACAAAAACATACCGCCATACCGTTAGTGGCAACCCTATGAAAGACAGAACAACATAATGACCGACAACAGACAAAACAATTTCGGCAATGCCGTTTTGGCTATTGCTTCTATAAAAGCAAAAGAGGTGCATAATTATTTTTATTTAAAATTTTGGTTTGCACCACATTTGCTTTTACCCCAACCCGCAAAAAAATAAAACATTGCAAATAAAAAATAATAATTTTGTACAAATTAAAAAACTAATCTTAAAATGAAACCAAATTTATTTTTAATAATCATTGTCCTCTGTGCAATGAAATCTTTTTCACAAACACAATGGACCTACACCACTACGCCCGTACTTGCCTATGATACCGTATGGGGAGCATACGGGCAGCCATCGTGTATTTATTACAACGACACTCTGCGTATGTATTATGGTGTAGCAAGCTTTGTAAGCGGTGACACCGTTCCAAGAGGACGCATTCATTATGCATGGTCGGTGGACGGAATTAACTGGACAAAATATGCTGGTAATCCTGTATTGAATATAGGCTCTCCCGGGCAATGGGATGATGAATGGCTGGACACCCCTGAAATTCTATGGGACGACAACGAATTCAAACTCTATTATTATGGGGATTCAGTTTATATGACGGGTGCGGTTAATGCAAGCATCGGATTGGCAACCTCTCAAGACGGAATAAACTGGACAAAACAAGGAATAGTTTTGCAGAAAGGAAATGCAGATGACTGGGATGGGAATTTCATTGAATCACCTGCACTCTATCACGATCCTTCGTCAGGGGTTTATGCCCTTTGGTATTCGGCTCAGGATACGGTTGGATGGATTAAAATCGGTTTGGCTGTTTCTGCTGATGGGGTCAATTGGATAAAGGATACTGCAAACCCATGTTTGGAAAACGGAGTATTTAATTCATGGGACGATATGTTTGTCGCTATGCCATCAGTGATAAGATCCGAGGGTGTTTTTGAAATGTGGTATAGCGGAGTAAAATGGGCAACGCAATACGATTCTGTAAGGGTAGGATATGCCGTTTCGCTGAATGGTAAGGATTGGATTAAATATCCTGGTAATCCGGTTCTTTATGCATTACCCGGTGATTCGTCAGAATTTGTTGCTGTGGATGTTGTCTGGGATAGTTTGAATAATGAGTATAAAATGTGGTATGAAAATAAAAATACTACAGGCACACACGCCATTTTTTATACCACCTCTCCAAGAAACATTCTTTTCTCACCGACCTGCATAACTTCAATAAATAACGATACAACCATAACCCAAAGCGACACAATTTCTCTTTCTGCTACGGGAGGTAATTTCTATCAATGGTATCCATCGGAAGGACTGAATAATCCTAATATTGCAAATCCTATTGCAAGTCCAGATACCACAATACAATACAGAGTTTTAATTGTTAGCAATACTTGCATAACTGTTGATTCAGTTCTTATCACTGTTCTTCCCACTTCTGTTAATGAGCAAAATCAGATTGAGCAAAATTTGGTGAATGTTTATCCCAATCCATTCAGCGAAACAACCACAATTGAAATTGCAAGTTGGAAAAATCAGAATTATACCTTGACAATTTTTGATTTGTTTGGCAGAGAAATTATAAAATACAAAATACAAAATCAGAAAACTGAAATTTCAAGAAAAAATTTACCGAACGGTATGTATTTTTATCAGGTGAATGATGGA
>JAZDJJ010000037.1:0-2142 GCA_043804035.1 Bacteroidota bacterium | reverse complement strand
TATCACTAAAAATAAAAAACCGGCAGTAATAGGCACATATTATTATTATGCAACTTTGGGTAATAATGAAAAAGACAAAACAACCATTAAGTATTTTGTGGAATTGCTACGATGAGAATATTTTTTTAGAAATGTTTTAGTCAGGACTTACGCAAGAAATATCAATTAGTCCGTTTTTTTAATAGATTTCGCAGATTGTCGTTTGTAAATTTCAACGATTTAAAGATTTTGCGTAAGTCCTAAAATTATTTTTAATACATCTTAAAAAATCACTAATACCCCTTTTTATGAAAACAAATTTTAATTTTTCCATGATACTCGAAGTAATCCTGTGTTATTTCTTGCAGTATCCGTCTTTTACTGCTGCACAAGTGCAGGAAGTAATTTACAAAGACAAACCAGGAATTGTTATTGATGATTGCGTTAAATTTGGTCTTGAAGAAATGGAATTTCGTAAGAAGATGAAAAGTGAAGGTATTCCTGATCCAACTATAGATAAATTGGTTGAACAGCGAAGGAACTTGTACTTCGGCGGGAGGAAAAATATATCTACTACTATAAAAAAAGGGAATAATAATCCCCCAATATCCAATGCCGTCTGTAGTGATATGAGCGTTGAAACAGGATGGGGAGTATGGATAGGAAAAACAGGAAGCAATGGCGGAAGCACTACACTCGGAATCCCTTCAGTATGGAGTAATGCTACTACATCATCTCCACGATTTAATCGTACAAGTGGTACAGGTATTGACCCTTGTACTCCCGGTCCGGTCGCAGGAAGCCCTGCTGTTCCTGTTGTGGCGCCGGGATTTGGCAATTATTCCATTCAACTTGGACAACCTCAGATGGATGGTATAGGTGGTGGGTGTTCACAAAGTCCAATAATTAGTGGTCATGCCGGAGATGGTTGTGCAGAGCAATTAATATATCCATTAACAGTAACAGCAAATGATGTAAATTTTATTTATGCATATTCAGTATTTCTTGAAGAGCCAATTAATGCCAATCATACTCCTGTAACCCAGCCATATGTTGTTTTTGCTATTTATGATGCCAATGGAGATAGTATTCCTTGTGGTTATTTTAAGTATGTGGCTAATATTCAAACAGGGTCGGGATTTTATAGGGCATTGTGTGTTACTGCTGACACTGGCGTCAACGCGAGCACTATTTATTATAAACCATGGACACTTGTAGGCGTAAATCTTTCTGCATATGTAGGTCAAACATTATCTATAGTAATAACAAATGTAGATTGTGCTTGGGGTGGGCATGCCGCACATTCTTACTGGGATTTTGCCTGTGGAGGACTTTCGGGCAATGCCGTAAATGTTTGTTCCGGACAATCTTCTTCCTTATGCGGACCCAAAGACCCTCAGATAAATTACACTTATCAATGGTCCCTGAATGGAAATCCATATACAGGTATGCCGAACAGCACTGCACAATGTATTATTCCGATAGCAAAACCAGGCGATATATTTTCCGTTAATGTTATACAGCCATCCAACTGTAATTTCAGTATTAAGTATGCTCCGCAAGTTGGTGGGACTGTATTACAGACATCTCAAAGTGATATCGTGTGCGCCACTGGTGCTACTGGCTCTGCAACGGTTACACCTACCGGAGGAGTTAGTCCGCTTACATATTTATGGAACCCGAGTGGTCAAACTACGCCTACTGCCATCAATCTTGCTGCAGGACTTTATACTGTTACTGTAAAAGATGCTATGGGGTGTTCGTCAACTGCAACAGTAACCATTACACAATCTGTGCCGGTTACAATAAGTATTTCCTCAACACCAACATGCGGAACTAATGGTTCAGCCACTGCCACTCCACAGGGAGGTACTGCTCCATACACTTATGCATGGAGTGATGGGCAAACTACATCAACTGCAACAGGTCTGGCTAATAACACTTATACGGTTAATATTATAGACGCAAACGGATGTACATCTATACAAACGGTAATCATTACACAATCTGTACCTGCTACAATCAGTATGTCCTCAACATCAACATGTGGAACTAATGGTTCGGCTACTGCCACTCCACAGGGAGGCACTGCTCCATACACTTATGCATGGAGTGATGGGCAAATCACACAAACTGCAAGTAATTTGGCAACAGGCACTTACA
>JAZDJJ010000036.1:0-9752 GCA_043804035.1 Bacteroidota bacterium | reverse complement strand
TTAGATAATCTATAAAATATGGAGATATAAGTTCATGCCCTTTAAGTTCGCCACCATGAGTAGCGCCTTCTATAAGAAGTTCGGGTTCATTCTCATCTATCGCAGGATTATCACTAATTTTGATAGCCAAAATATTTCTTCCTTGTACGCTTTTCCCAATAGTATCTAAATGTACTATATTGCCGTGTTGAGCAACCACAGTAGCAAGATACGCACACAAATCAGTATACTTGTCGGCATGTAAATAGCCATAAATAAAAAAACAACAGATGGTAATAACCCACTGTTTACTAATTGCCTTTACAGACGTAATAATTTTTTTCATAGATGCCTCCTTGGTTTTAAAAATTGTTAATTGTTAATTGTTAATTGTTAATAGGAAGAGTTAATTGTTAAATTTTCATTCGCAAAAGGCGAACTTTTTTTGACGATACAATGATAATACTTTATTTTATAAATTGCAAATATTTTTTTTGACGATACAATGATAATACTTTATTTTATAAATTGCAAAATATTTTTTTAAAGAGATATTTGCTAAAAAAGGTACTTGCATTTATAAAGACGTAAATTTTTACTAAAAGGTTGGCTGTCTTTAAAAAAATATTTGATTTGGAAATTCGCTATGGAGTAGTTCGGAAAATTGGTCTCGTCATTGCAACATGTTACACTTCATTCGCGATGACGTATTCCGTTTACGTAACAACAGATGTGAAGATATAAAGAATCGTAGAGAAAATATACCCAACAGAAAGATATTTCCAAGTTTCTTCTACTTACCTCTTCTCTGTAGAATAATCATTACTGTATATATCAGAATTTTGAAATCAAGCGCCAACGACATATTTTCAATATATATAATATCGTATTTCAATCGCTGTATCATTTGATCCACATTTTCCGCATAACCATATTTCACTTGCCCCCACGAAGTAATTCCGGGTCTGACTTTTAGCAGATGCTTGTAATGAGGATCTTTTTTTACAATCTGGTCAATATAAAATTGTCGTTCGGGACGTGGTCCAACTATTGACATATCTCCTTTCAACACATTGAAAAATTGGGGTATCTCGTCAAGACGAATTTTTCTTAATATTTTACCAATTCGTGTAATCCGCGTATCATTTTCGCTGGACAATTGCGGTCCATTTTTTTCTGCACCAAAATACATAGTGCGGAATTTATAAATCCAAAACGGCTTACCGTGTATGCCGATACGTTCATGACTGTAAATAATATTTCCTTTGGAATCAATCTTTACCCATAAAGCAATGAGCAGATAAACAGGCGAAAGCAGAATTAAAGAAAACAAAGAAATGATTATGTCAAAAACACGTTTAAATGTTTGTTGCCACACCGGCATAATAGCATGCGAAATTTCGATGAGCGGTGTTCCAAGTACATTGGTCATCTTTACTTGTCCGGAAAGAATATCATATATATCCGGAATAATTTTAATGGCAACATCAGTATCTTCTAATTCGCTGATGATTATTCCTAAATTTTTATGTTCCGATGATTCAATAGCAATAATAACCTCTTCAACTTTTTTTTCAGCAATATTTTTTTTGATATTATTAATATTCCCGAGGCATTGCAATTTATCCTGCAGGTAATGAGAATAGCCGTTCTTCTCATCCACCATTACAAATCCCACAAAGCGATTGCCTGAAGATTTCTTTTGCGATTCTATTTCATGAAATATCTTCCATGCAGATTCATTACTTCCAACCAACAATGTGTTAAATCCAATAATCCGATTGTGAACTTTATAAACTGTACTGCTGACTAAAATATAGCGGGCAATAAATGTGAATGAAAAATGCAGTCCTAGTATAGCAAGAAATGACTGGTAATAAGTTTTGTAAGTAATTACTTCGTCATCTAATATCAACATGAAGAACAAAATAATAACACCAATAAACGAAATGAAGAATGTTTGTCCTAATTCTTTTAGTCGCGACTTTCTGAAAACATCTTTGTATGCACCGGTTGAAGCATATAAGATAAACCAAAAAATGGAAACAAATAACAATCCTGCATAAAACTTTGTTCCAAACTCAAAAGGAACCGATACTCCGAATTTTACACTTTCAATATATATTTTCCGGAAAATATAAAATGCGCCCCATGCAAGAGCAGCCGTAAAAATATCAACAACAATATGCTTTATGATTTGTAAAGATTTATTTTGCATGTAGGAAAAATAAAAATTAACATTAACGATAACGAATCAGTTCTGAAAATATTGTTGGCTGAATAAATGAAACTATTCACAATTTTTTTGGTAATAAATAATCAGTGAATAAGTTTGATGTTGTCTAAATATAAATAAGCAGGAGTGGAAGTGTCGGTATTGAGCATTGCAAAATAAATTGCAAAACTTGTTGCGTTAGGAAATAAATTTATTTCATTAGACAAATTCATATAAATTTTATTCCATGTTTCTTTTGCATTAATTATTCCCGATGAAACTTGTCCTAATATATTTGAAGAACTATAAGCAACAATTCCAACAGCAAAGAACTTGTTGCATTTATAATCCAATTCAAGAAATGCCCGACAAGGTACCGACAAAACATATTTATTACAAGTAATTCCCTGATAAAAAATATTGTTGCCGCTCAAAAAAACTCCTCCACATCCATTCCTTTCAAAAACAATGTTCTTATCTGTTATCAGTTTCATGGTGGTGTCGGAGCCCATAGTATCGCATAAACTTATTCCACTTCCTTCAAAATCTTCTATCCATGCAAAATCGGCAGATGGAACATAATCAGTTACTGGATTTAGTACAGTGATTTCGGCAGGAACCAACGATTGCTTTTGTTCAAATATGTTGTAGAACGGATATTGAATACGTGTTACAGAAATTCCATTCTCTTTGATGCCCGGATATACTATAATATCTTTTGTTCCTTCTGCCAGCACAGGAAATGTTACAGGCAGTTCAAAAGTTCCCACACTTTTACCGTCAACATAAACCCATGCATCCACAATTTTATTTGAGCTGCTTCCTTTGGTGGCATAATCAGTAATAAAATTAATTTGATTGATGCGAATGTAGGCGGGAATAGGTTCTTCTTTGTTACAAGATGAAATAAATATTAAAAGAAGAATGGCTATATTAAAAATAATTTTTCTCATTTTGCTTCCATTTTTTCAATAATCTTATAGGCAATATCAAGGGAGTGGTAACCATCTTCAACGGTTACTGATGTTTTTTTATCTTCAAGGATAGATACTGCAAATGATTCAAGTTCCATTTTTATTGCGTTGGTTGATTCTATTTTAGGATTGTCAAAGAATATTTGCTTTACGCCTTTATCATTTCCAAGGTCAATCGTAATAGCAAAAGGATCCGGTTTTCCGATGATATTTTTCAGACGAACAATTTCTGTTTTCTTTTCTAAAAAGTCCACAGAAATATAAGCATTCCGCTGGAAGAATCTCATCTTGCGCATATTTTTTATTGAAATCCTACTTGCAGTAATGTTGGCTACTGCACCATTGTCAAACTCAATTCGTGCATTTGAAATATCGGGCGTATCACTTACTACTGCCACACCGCTGGCGTTAATCTTTTTCACTTTTGATTTTACAACATTCAGCACAATATCAATATCATGTATCATCAGGTCAAGCACAACCGACACATCAGTTCCCCGTGGATTAAATTGTGCAAGCCGATGTGCCTCTATGAACAATGGCTTGTCAAAATAATTTTTTGCGGCAAGGAATGCGGGGTTAAATCTTTCAACATACCCTACCTGCACTTTCACATTTGCTTCTTCAGCAAGAGTCATAATTTGTTTTGCTTCTTCAGTTGTGCTGCACAATGGTTTTTCAATAAAAAGATGTTTGAAATTTTTTATCGCTTTTACGGCAAAAGCATGATGTGTAATGGTTGGAGTAACAATATCTATTGCATCACATTGTTCCAGCAAACTATCTAATGAATCAAAAGATGTAACAGCAAATTCATTTGCTGTCTTGTCAGATTTTTCTTTATCTGTATCAAAAAAACCGATAATCTGAAATGAAGAAATTTCTCTGAGCAATTTCAGATGAATCTTTCCTAAATGACCAACTCCAAGTAATCCGATTTTTATCATATCATTTTATACATTTGCAAAAATAAATAATTATTTTTTTGTGTTATCTAATCAATTCATAGATACCTACCGCCACAAAGGGCTCCGCATAAAGTTAGTCATAGAATTAACAAGGAAAGGTATCACCGACAAAAATGTTTTGCAAGCAATAAAAAAAATTCCTCGTCATTATTTCATGGATACTACTTTTGTGAAATTTGCTTACGAAGATAATGCTTTTCCTATTGCAGCCGGACAGACCATTTCTCAGCCCTACACTGTTGCTTTTCAAACGCAACTTCTGCAAATAAATAAAGGAGAAAAAGTTCTTGAAATAGGTACAGGCAGCGGATACCAAACTTGTGTGTTACTTGAAATGGGAGCAAGAGTTTTTACCGTTGAACGTCAACGTATTCTTTTTGATAAAACTAAAACAGTTCTCCCGTTGATGAACTATCATCCTAAATTTTTTTATGGCGATGGCTATCAGGGATTGGCAGCATTTGCCCCTTTCAATAAAATATTAGTTACCGCAGGAGCTCCTTTTGTTCCTGAAGAATTAAAAAAGCAATTAAAGGTTGGAGGTATTCTTGTTATTCCTGTTGGAGAAGAAGTGCAAACGATGATAAGCATTGGGAAAATTTCGGAGAACGAATTCAGTGAAACCCAACACGGAGATTTTCGTTTTGTTCCGCTTGTTTCAGAAAAAGCACAATGATTAAAAGTCAATTATAAAATCTTTTTTCAAATGAAATCCATTCGCCAGTTAGTTGCTAATTTCCGAAACGAATATATTTCTCGTGGAATAAATGAGAAAGATATTGCAGAGAGTCCTTTTTTGCAATTTGAAAAATGGTTTGAAGAAGCCGTAAAAAATAAAGTGAGCGAACCTAACGCCTTGCACCTCTCTACGGTAAGCGCAGATGGAAAACCTTCCGGCAGAGTTATGCTGCTGAAAGGATTTGATGAAAGGGGATTTGTTTTTTTTACAAACTACGAAAGCCGAAAAAGCAAAGAGATGGAAAACAATAACTATGCTTCACTAACTTTTTTCTGGCACGAATTATTCCGACAAGTGAGAATAGAAGGAAAAGTGTATATGGTTTCTTCTGAAGAATCGGATACTTATTTTCAGAGTCGTCCGCGTGGAAGTCAGATCGGTGCAATAGCTTCTGCTCAGAGTTGTATACTTGCAAGCAGAAAGGATTTGGAAATAAAAGTAAACGAAATAGAACACCAATATAAAAACAAACCTATCCCTCGTCCTGCTTGTTGGGGTGGATTTCGTTTATCGCCAACAAATATGGAGTTCTGGCAAGGAAGAATAAATCGCCTGCACGACCGTATCCGATATGAACTACAACAAGATAATATCTGGCATATTCAGCGGTTGTTTCCTCTTTTAATATTTCATCTTTTGCTATTTTGATTTAAGAACAATGATGAGAAAAACACAAAATATAAAATTCAAATATTATTTTCATTTTCCATTTTCCATTCTGACATTCTTATTATTCTTTTTTTTACAGGGAGAAGAATTTGTTTTCGCTCAGGGTACCAAGGTTTCCGGTATTATTTATGATGCTGAAACTCGCGAACCATTACCATTTGTCAACATAAAATTCAAAGGTGGAAAACCATTTACTACTTCGGATGTGGATGGAAACTTTTCTATTTCGGCTTCTGCTCCCACCGATAGCATTGAAATTTCCTATATCGGATATAAAATCAAAAAAGTTGCAGTAAAGAAAAATATTTCACAAATAATTAACATCTTCCTCTATCCCGATCAAATTGCTCTGCAGGAAGTAATCATTTTGCCCGGTGAAAATCCTGCTCATCGCATCTTGAGAAAAGTAATAGATAACAAAGACAAGAATGACAGAAAAAAACTTTCTGCTTATGAATACGAAGTGTACAATAAGATTGAGTTTGATATGAATAACATTCCTGTTTCTGTAAAAAATAAAAAAATGCTCAAGCCAATTAAGTTTGTGTTTGATTATATTGACAGCACCAGTGTAACTGAAAAACCCTATCTTCCTCTTTTGCTTTCAGAATCATTATCAGATTATTATTATCGCAGAAACCCAAGAAACAAAAAGGAAATTATCAAAGCAAACAAATTGTCAGGATTTCAGGATGCGAGTATATCTCAGTTCATGGGCGAGATGTATCAGAATGTAAATCTTTACGACAATAACATTCTTGTCTTCGGAAAACAATTTCCAAGTCCTATTTCCGATAATGCGCTTATTTATTATAAGTATTATCTTATTGACAGTATGCTTGTGGGAAACAATCGTTGTTATCAATTACAGTTCAAACCAAGGCGACAACAAGAGTTTACTTTTTCCGGAAATATGTGGGTAGCAGATACTTCTTTTGCTGTAAGGCGGATTGAAATGACAGTTCCTGATAATGTGAATCTCAACTTTGTGAAAGCTTTGAATGTGGTACAGGAATATACATCTGTTGATTCAACATGGATGCTCAGCCATGACCGTCTCATCATTGATTTTAAGATAGATGAAACTCGCAAGAAGAGCAGACAAGCAGGATTCTACGGAAGAAAAACAACTTCTTACAAAAACTTTGTCATCAACAAACCGCGAGAAGATGATTTCTATAATCGCATGCAAAATGTTTTAGTACAAGATAGTGCCAATATGAAAGATGAATCTTTTTGGACGATAGCACGACACGACACACTTTCTAAAAATGAGAAACAGATTTATAAAATGGTGGACACTGTTAAAACTTTACCCATCTATAAAACATGGTACGACTGGATTTATCTTTTCGTTAATGGCTATAAGGCAATTGGAAAAATTGAGTTTGGTCCTTATTACAAAACATACAGTTATAATAAAGTGGAAGGAAATCGTTTTAGATTGGGTGGCAGAACTACTGATGCTTTCAGCCGATGGATTGAACTCTCCGGTTATGGTGCATACGGATTAAAAGATAAAAATATCAAGTACAATATTGCTTTCCAAACATTCATTACAAAAAAGCCGAGGCAGATATTGTCAATAGATTACAAAGATGATTTAGAAATTCTCGGACAAAGTATCAACGCATTTACTCCTGACAATATCCTTGCTTCTGTCTTTCGCAGAAATCCACTTGATACAATAACGCTGACAAAAGTGCAGCAAATAAAAACATATTATGAATTAGAACTATTTCAAGGATTTAATTCTAAGTTTTTTTTTATTAACCGTATCTTGCTACCAACAGGACAAATTGGATTTCCATATAATGACAGCATACTTGGATTTAAAAATAGTATTACTACTTCCGAAGCGCGCGTTCTTTTACGTTTTGCTTACGATGAAAAATATATTGAATTTACTTTTTCACGTTCAGGAATGGGAACACGATATCCCGTTATTCAACTGCTGTATACTTACGGAATGAGAGGTGTGCTTAACAGCGATTATGAATATCATAAATTAACATTAAACATTAACGATCGTTTTCGCATCATACCACTGCTCGGCTACACCGACTACATCATTGAAATAGGACAGATATGGGGCGACGTTCCTTTTCCTTTACTGGAACTTCACGGAGGAAACGAAACCGTAATTTATGATCAATATGCTTTTAATATGATGAACTATTACGAGTTTGGCAGCGACCGATATCTTACCTTGCAAATGTTCCACCATTTTGATGGGCTCTTCCTAAATCATATTCCATTGATGCGCAAATTGAGATGGAGAGAAGTGATAACAGGAAAAGCCATTATTGGAACAGTGAATAATAAAAACAAAAAAGAAATCAAATTCCCTGCTACACTTTCTTCATTTGACAAAGGACCTTATTATGAAGTGAGCGCAGGTGTGGAAAATATCTTTAAGATTTTTCGCATTGACGCATTGTGGAGATTGTCGTATATTGATGATAAATATGTTAACAACTACATAAATAGTGGCGGCAACAAAATCCCTAAAATTGGAATAAGATGGACTATGCAAATAATTTTCTAATTCACGTTAGAATGTAAGATGACAGATAGATAACAAACAATTCTTATTTTCGCATAAATTCGTAATTTCTCAGAATGATACTTCGCACTCAAAATCTCGTCAAGCGATACAAAAATCGCGCAGTAGTCAACAATGTTTCCATTGAAGTAGAACAAGGAGAAATTGTTGGTTTGCTTGGTCCCAACGGAGCAGGAAAAACCACTACATTTTATATGACAGTTGGACTAATAAAACCCAATGAAGGAAAAATTTTTCTTAGTGATGAGAACATTACAAATGAACCAATGTACAAACGCGCACAAAAAGGAATTAGTTATCTTCCTCAGGAAGCATCAGTATTTCGCAAGTTGAGTGTTGAGGATAATATTCTCGCTGTGCTACAAATGAGTAATCTCAGTAAAGAAGAACAAAGACATCGGTTGGAAAATCTGCTTAACGAATTTGGTTTGCAGAAAATACGCAAAAGCATGGGAGATATTATTTCAGGAGGAGAAAGACGCAGAACAGAAATTGCTCGTTGTTTAGCCACTAATCCAAATTTTATTTTGCTTGACGAACCTTTTGCCGGTATTGATCCTATTGCTGTGGAAGACATCCAACGTATTGTTGCAGGACTTAAAGCCAGAAACATCGGCATCCTCATCACCGACCACAATGTCCACGAAACACTGAGCATCACTGACCGTTCTTATCTTCTTGTTGAAGGCAGCATACTCAAATTCGGCACTTCACACGAACTTGCAAACGATGAACAAGTAAGAAAAATTTATCTCGGAGAAAAATTTGAACTCAGATAACATCTTATCACTTTAAATCTTTTTATTATTTTTGTCAAACTCATTTTAAATCTTCTTATTTATATGAAAAACATTTTCATTTTTACAGTTGCAGGATTGATATCTATCTCTTCCGCTTACGGACAAGCAAAAGAAAAAAAAGAAAAAGACAAATTTCTTGTCGGAAAAGTATTCACAATTGAAATAATAGAGACAGGTAAGAAAAAACCCGGGAAGCCCAATCCGGATAAAATTAGTTTCAAATTAGAAAAACTGAATTCTAAATATACAAAGAACGAATATGATATCGCCTCTGCGGTTTATTCCGCAACTATTGATTCTGCCAGTGGAGAAAAAATATTTTCCTTTGTAGCCACGGGCAAAAATTCATGGGAAGAAGAACTGAAATGGGAAGGAACTGTAACCGGTGATGATATTAAAGGTACAATCATATTGTCCAAAAAAGAAAAAGTAAAAAAAGAATATTCATTTACCGGAACTCTAAAAACAAAAAAGAAGAAATAAAATCTATCCGATTTAATTTAAACTTTTTTATATGAATAGGAGTTATGGAGAAGTTTGTTTTTACCACTGACTTATTGATGAACAATAAAAAAATCAGTGAATCTCTGGCTCATTGTAGTTTTTTGCGTAAGTCCTATCTATAATTCATTACGATTTTTCTCTGTATTTTCGCTATCTTTTTAAAAAAACATTATCATTAGGCAGTCCCAAAAATTAGTTTCGTCATTGCGACACAAAGCGGAGCGAAGGGGAAGCAATCTCTTACTTCGGCAAGCTCAGTAACCAAATAGCAAGGACAAAGATTGCTTCGGGTTTTAGGCAACCCCTCGCAATGACGTTTAAATTGAGCGTCATTGCGA
>JAZDJJ010000035.1:0-6091 GCA_043804035.1 Bacteroidota bacterium | reverse complement strand
ACAGCTCTTGAAGGATTAAGATTATCTTTATGTTCCATAACCCATTTTTGCAGACCTTGTTCATATTCCACTAATCGTTGAGCGAGCGAAGGGTCTTCTTTCATCTGTTGTTCAAGATACTGCATTGTTCCACAATTTTTTGGTTCAATTACTGATTGACGATTTTGAGTAAAAACAATAATTGTTGATACTGCAAAGAATGCTACACATGTTAATTTTTTCATAATATTTATTTTTTATTTGTTTGAGAATGTTAATGTTAAAAAAATATTAAAGGCGGTTCTAAAAATTGAATTCAAAGATTACGATTACAAACTTACATAAAAATTAAATTACACATAAACGGGATAAAAATTAAAAAGGATTCATAGAATAAACGTACATAAAAAGATTACCGTTCGGGTACACGTCATGGCGGGCTTGACCCGCCATCTTCTTATTCTTATCAGTTTTATTTTTTCTTGTTGTGTGTTTCACGTCTGCGTTTCTGCATGCTTTCCATTTTTTTCTGCAAACGCATTTGAAAAGAAGATTGTTGAATTGGTTTTTTCTTATGTTCTTCTATTTTCGCACGTAATTTTTTTTCATCCACAAATCTTTTTATCAAAAACATCTGTCCGAAACTGATGAGGTTGGCAAGCGTGTAATAATAACTTAATCCCGCGGAAAACTGGTTAAGGAAAGGAAGGAAAAACACAGGCATAATGTAAATCATCGCTTTCATTCCCGGCATTTGTTCAGAACCCGGATTACTCATCAATTGACTGTTCATGTGCGTGTAAAGCAGAGTGGTAATAGTGCAGAGCAATGCCCATACGCTTACATGGTCGCCATAGATGAAATTGATAATAGGAATGTATCCAAAATCCCAGACGGAATCAAAAGTAGAAAGGTCGGTTGTCCACCAGAATCCATGCTGTCGTAGTTCAATGGATGCAGGAAAGAATCGGAACAATGCAAAAAGAATAGGCATCTGCAAAAGTGCAGGAATGCAACCTGCCAATGGATTTACGCCTGCTTTTTTATAGAGAGACATCATTGCTTGTTGCTTCTTCATCGCATCTTCTTTTCCGAATTTTTTGTTTATCTCTTCAATTTCGGGTTTTAGGATTTTCATTTTAGCAGAAGAAGTGTAGGTTTTGTATGCAACCGGAAAAAGAAGAGTTTTGAATATGAGCGTAAGAAAAAGAATAATGATGGCGTAGTTGAGATTAAAAGTATCAAGGAAATTGAAAACCGGAACCACAAGGAATTTGTTTACCCATCCAAAGATTCCCCATCCGAGCGGAATTTGTTTTTCTAAATGAAGATTATATTTTTTTAATGTTTGAAAATGATTGGGACCAAAATAATACTTCATTCCAAATGTTTCTTGTGTTTGATGATTGTACGGCACAGCAAGATTTGTTGCAAACATCTTGACATACTTCTTAGAATTTTTTTCATTATGAGAAGTGATATCTGCATTGGATTTTTCAAAAAAATCATTGGCAATAATTACCGAAGTAAAAAACTGCTGCTTGAATGCTACCCATTTTATTTTTGCATTTAATGGTTTGGTTTCATCTGTTGTTTCACTTAAATAGTCGGGGTCTTCTTCTAAATATTTATAATAAACCGTAGATGCGTCCTTTTGATTTTTTAAATCTTTCTCAAGCGAAGGCGTTCTCATTGCCCATTGCAAACTAATTTCATTCAGATTTTTAGCAATAATATTTTCCATCCCAACGATATTCAGTTTGCAGTCCATCATATAATTATTTCCGTGGAGGGAATATTCATATTCAATGTATCTCAACTTGCTATTTGTTGTTTGCCCTATATCGTTTTCAGCATACAATCTCATAGCAATTTTTTTTGTTTCATTTCCTGAAACAGAAAAAGAATTTCCGAGTGGCTCAAAATAAAGTTCAGCGGTATTGATAGTGCGGTTGTTCTCTGTGTCGAACAATAATCCAAAAGAAGAAGAATCATTATCAAATAAAATCAGCGGAAGAGAATCGTATGTGCGATATTTTTTCAGTTGAACAGAACAAATGCGTCCACCTTTATTGGAGATGGTAATTTTTATTTTTTCATTCTCAATGGTGAAAAATTTATTGGAGTCAACAACAGCTGAAGCAAACATATCATATTTATTTATCAACTCAGTAGTTTTTACAGAATCAGAATTTGTAAGTTGTTCGTTGTCAATCGTCAATTGTTTTTTGTCTATTGAATCATTGCCAACTGCTTTTGACAACTCTCGGGATTTGCCAACTGTATCTTTTGCATTTTGTTTTTCTATAAGTTCTAAAGAGTCCTTAATCCGTCTTTGTTTTTCAATTTCTTTTTTTGAGGGGGCAGCATACCACATCCATAAAATCATAATGCCACAAATCATTACAAGACCTGTTATAGAATTTTTATCCATCATAACGATTATTTTTTAAGAATGGCAAACGTACATAAAATTTCAATTACAAATAAACGGGCTCAAAATCCAAAAGGATTTATGTTATACTGAGCTTGGTAATTGAGCTTTGCCGAAATTTGCCGAAGTATAGAAGAAATGTAATATTAAAAGATAGAATGATTACGAATGATGTGAAGCAATTGATAGTGAAGAAACATCAACTGCTGCATTCACAAATCCAACAAATAACGGATGTGGTTTTGCAACTGTGCTTTTGTATTCAGGATGAAACTGGCACCCGATAAACCAGGGATGATTTTGCAGTTCAATGATTTCAACGAGTCCGCTTTCGGGATTTATTCCTGATGCAATCATTCCTGCTTTTTGAAAATCATCAAAGTATTCGTTGTTGAATTCATAGCGGTGGCGGTGGCGTTCTGAAATAAGACCATTTTTATTTATTTTTTCATTTTGAAGAGGTTGAGGAATTGATTTTTTGTAAATTGAAAATGCTTTTGTGTCTTTTTTCAACTGACATGGATAAGCGCCAAGTCGCATCGTTCCTCCTTTATGAGTAATATTTTTTTGTGCTTCCATCAAATCAATAACCGGATTTGAAGTAGAAGGATTTATCTCTGTGGAATGTGCATCATTCATTCCCAAAACATTTCTCGCAAATTCAATTACTGCACATTGCATTCCCAAACAAATTCCAAAAAAAGGAATCTTGTGTTCGCGTGCATAACGAATGGCAATAATCTTTCCTTTAATTCCGCGATTACCGAAACCCGGAGTAACAATAATTCCAGATAATTCTCCGAGTTTTTTTATCACATTTTCTTCAGTAATTTCTTCGGAATGAATCCACTTTACATTCACACGACAATTATTTGCAACGCCTCCATGAATCAATCCTTCTGCAATAGATTTATATGAGTCCTTGAGTTCAATATATTTCCCAACCAATCCAATCTGTATTTCATATTTCGGATGTGATAATTTTCGGAAAAATTGTTTCCAATCGTTCATATCAATATTTTTAGAAACAGGCAGATGTAATTTATTTAGTGTTACTATATCTAATTTTTCTTTTTCCATCAGCAGAGGCACTTCATAAATGGTGTTTGCGTCCATTGCTTCTATCACTGCTTCGGTTTCTACATTGCAGAACAATGCAATTTTATTTCTGAGTTCTTTATTTAATTTATGTTCTGTACGGCAAACTAAAATATCGGGCTGAACGCCATATTCCTGCAAAGTTTTTACAGAATGTTGAGTGGGTTTTGTTTTCAATTCTCCTGTGGTGGAGAGATATGGAATCAAAGTAAGATGAATGACGAGACAATCTTTTCCGAGTTCCCATTTCAATTGACGCACAGATTCTATGTATGGCAATGATTCTATGTCGCCAACTGTACCGCCAATTTCTGTAATCACAATTTGATATTTGCCGGTTTTGCCGAGCAAACATATTCGTGATTTTATTTCATCGGTAATGTGCGGAATCACCTGTACGGTTTTACCAAGATAATCACCTCTACGTTCTTTTTCAATCACACTTTGGTAAATTCTTCCTGTAGTAATATTGTTTGCTTGCGAAGTTGGAACGCTGAGGAATCGTTCGTAATGACCAAGGTCTAAATCGGTTTCTGCACCGTCATCAGTTACATAACATTCTCCATGCTCGTAAGGATTCATTGTGCCTGGATCAACGTTGATATAAGGGTCTAACTTCTGAATTGTGACGGAGTAGCCATGTGCCTGTAAGAGTTTGGCGATTGATGCCGATATAATGCCTTTGCCGAGTGAAGAAGTAACGCCTCCTGTAACGAATATGTATTTGGTAGTGTTCATTTATGAAGTGTAAAAGTATGAAAAAAATCAATAGTTGATATAAGGAGTTTGTAAATTATTGAAAGTTGAAAGTTTCTTTTTCATAGGAGAAATAAAAATATTCTACCAAAAAATGTCAGAAGTTAAAATGTTAGACAATAAAAGTTTATTTGGAATGCTTTCGTTTTTTTATAGTAGTCACCCCCGCTTGCGTCAAACCGCTGTTATGTGCCGCCTTTCTTTTTTGTCTTATGTGTCTGTTGCCGTTAAGTCCGTAGTGAACTGTCGGTTCAAACAAAGTTATCTGGCTAATGTGATTGTGTCCGTTACCGTTGCCGTTTGCTGTCAAGTAACTTTTCAAAGGTGACTGCACAGAAACTTTTGTTTTGAGAATAATTTGTGTCGTGTCAATTTCTTCTGCGATGGTTGGAATGTAATAGAAGTCCTTTAAATAATCCCAGTCGTCATTGCGTAGCGTTACAACTTGGTCTAGATAAAAACTTACCCAACGGTCACCGATTTTTGAAATAGGTTCTACTTGCTTTAATTTTTGTTGAGTGATTTTTACATATTGTTCGTCAAGGTCGAAACCGATAAATTGTCTGCCGAGACGTTTTGCTGCAATTGCTGTTGTGCCAGTCCCGTTGAAAGGGTCAAGCACAATATCATTTTCATCTGTGCTCATCAAAATAATTCTTTCAAGCAAATGAATTGGAAGTTGGCAAGGATGCTCGTCACGAAATTTATTATGCTTTATTCTGTGAATGTCTGTCCAAACATCCGAGACCAAAGGTCCAAACGGATGCAACATAAATTTTTTCCCACCATAATCTTTCGCAAGTATTTTTTCTTTTCGTGTCCGTTTGTGAGGATGACGAATTTCGTGATACTTTAATTGCTTTGCGTCTTTTGCATAAAATAAAATTCCATAATGTCCTGGCTGCAATGATTTTCCCATTGGAGCAGTCGGTGCGTCCCAACTTATCCAGTGTTTAAAGTCGGCTTGTTTGTTGAGGAATGAAGCGTAGTAGGTCAGCCATTTTGGAATATTGTGAACGAAAATTGAACCAGTCGGTTTGGTAATGCGAACCATTTCTGTAATCCATTGTTCACACCAGTTCAAATATTCTTGCAACTTCAAACTGTCTTTGTAACTGTTGTAACCCTTTTTCAAATTGAAAGGCGGGTCGGCAAAAGTTATATCAACTGAATTATCTGGAACTTGCTTTAGTAATTTTAAGCAGTCACCTTGTGTGATTTTATTTAAATATTTTTCAATCATCTTTTAGATTCTTTTTTTAGAAATTGTTTGAAACGTTCTATCTCGTCTTTGTGGAAAGTGAAAACATCATCGTAAGCAGTAACCATTCTCATTAAGTCGCTTTTGCGAACATACCAACCAATTCCGTCAACAAAGCCGATGAACTTGGCTTTTGGATAATATTTGGAAATAAGTTTTTTTATTGAACCTTCTGTCTTAGATTTATCGCCTTGTCCCGAAGATGTTGTAACAAGGAATGAACTTTCAATTATGATTTTTGGATTCTTTTTGTCGGGAATAATAAAATCCATTGTGCGTTTTGCAACTTTTTCTTTCTTGAATAATTCTGTAAGGTCGCCTTTTTCGTAAGTGAGTTTGCATTCGTCAATCAACATTGCTAAAAGTACTTCTGGATTATTTTCGGCTTTTCCTGAATACGAACCTTTCTCTTTGTAGCGGACAAGAGTGTCAATCATCGCTGGCATTTCAAATTTCAGTTTTGAAATACTTAATTTTTTTAATTCAAAAAGTGGAAGTGTCTGTGCTAAAAACGGGATTGTTGAACCTTCAAAAAAAAGATTTACAATTCCTTTTCTGAAATC
>JAZDJJ010000034.1:0-11543 GCA_043804035.1 Bacteroidota bacterium | reverse complement strand
TTTTTTTATCACGAGCGACAAGTAGATTCTCAATACTTGTGGGTAAAGTTGAAGAACGAATAATGAATAACAAACGTACATAAATTTTTATATCAATGGTATCCTAAACGTTTAATGGATATAGGACTTACGCAAACATTCATTTATAAACTAAAATTTATGCCACTAAGACACAAAGACACCAAGTTTTTGCTTTGCAAGAGAATAATTCGCAAGAATTTCTTTGTGAATCTTTGTGCCTTGGTGACTTTGTGGCAGAATAAGAAAACTCTGCGTAAGTTCTATTTATATTTTTTTCCACTTATTTTTTCTCATAAAACAATTTAACACCATCAAGACAAAGTAAAATCCTAAAAAAAATATTTCCGATATAAATAAAAGTAAAAATAAATCTTGCTCTTTCAATTTGTTCATTGCTAATTTAAAAATTATCATTTGTATGAGCCAACGAAATCCAAAAGCAGCAAGCACAATATAAGTTTCATATTGAAAAAACATTAGTGCAATAAAACTCATCCAGAAAAAAATTTGACTAAATAAATACAAGCCAAGCCGTAATTTGTCAGATAATTTATATTCTTTCCAAGTGGAAAGATGTCTGCGTTTTTGTTCTATCCATTCTTTCCAGTTTTTTTTCACCTGAGAAATAGTAAAACTATCAGTAGAAATTTCTGCTTTTGTGTTTGTCCGGGTAGATGCTTCGTTAACAAAGAGATCGTCGTCGCCTGATTCTATGTGACAATGTGAAGCAAATCCTTTGTGTTTGAAGAACAGTGTTTTCTTGTAAGCAAAATTTCTGCCCACACCCATGTAAGGTGTACCCGCCATAGCAAACGAAAGATACTGAAGAGCAATTTGAAAAGTATCATAGCGAATAAGTTTGTTCAGAAATCCCGGAAGTTTTTCATATTTGCTGTAGCCCAGAACAATTTCTGTTTTGTCAGAAAAATTCCGTACCATTTTTTTTAGCCATTGATTATCAATCGGTTTGCAATCGGCATCAGTGAAAAGTATAGATTCATATTTTGTTCCTTTGATACCTACCATCACTGCAAATTTTTTTCCGTGCGGATGTTTTTCATCTTCTTTGATAGTGATTACTTTCAGATGCTTGTATTTTTTTTTAAATTCTCTTAACACATCTGTTGTGTTATCCCACGAACAATCATCTACAACTATCACCTCATATTCCGGATAATCCTGAGACAAAACCAAAGGAAGAAATTCAGGAAGAGTATGGTCTTCGTTTTTTGCACAAACGATAATGGAAGCCGGTTGAATATCATTGGGGAATTTTTTTTTCTCTTTATAAAACGCCACTCTTGCAAAATAAAAAAGATAATACCATAGCAAAATCAAAATAGTCAAACAGAAAATACAAAACAAAACAAACTGGGTATTCAGTTCAGGAATTAAAAGTAAATTCATAATTTGTTAAAAATATAAGACATATTATTCTTCATGGATAAATTATCTTTGGGGCAGTTCTAAAAATACAAATAAGCGAAGCAATCTCTATTAAATTCAGATTGCTTCCTGCTTCGTGCCTCGCAGTCGCAATGACGAGTTCAATTTTTGGAACTGTCCTTTGGTAAAAATTGAACAAAAATATCAATAATGAACATTCATGGTTATGAATAAATTTATCGTAAATATTTTTCTTTATTTTTTTGGGGTATTAGTTTTTTTTTCCTGTTCTTCGGTTACCGACAATCAAAAACAAGAAGAGGCAGATTTTGTTTCCCATCAATCCAGTGAAAATTTTCTTACTGGAAAGTTGATTGAAAAAGTATTTTGTAAAAATGACTCTTCTCAAAGTTATTCACTTTATCTTCCTTCCACATATTCTTCAATAAAAAAATATCCTGTTCTTTTTTTCTTTGACCCGCATGCAGACGGAAAATTACCACTCTTAAAATATCAATCACTTGCAGAGCGATATGGATTTATTTTTGTCGGCTCCAATAATTCAAAAAACGGATTACAAAGAAAACAAAGTGATGCAATTGTCCGCACTTTCATTATTGATGTACTAAACAGAGTCCGCGCAGATTCATCTAAAATTTTTGTTGCCGGTTTTTCAGGGGGAGCGAGAGTGGCGGGAATGGCGCCCATACAATATGGAATTATTTCCGGAGCCATTGGATGTTCAGCAGGAATGAGTTCGCAATCAAATCAAATATATCCTCCTTTTGTCGGCATAGCGGGTGAAGAGGATATGAATTATCTTGAAATGGTTATTAACGATGAACAGATGAAAAAGAAAAAAGTTCCGCATCTCCTTTTGACATTTGAAGGCAAACACGAATGGTCTCCTGAAAATTCTTTTGAAGAAGCATTGCTGTTTCTGCTTCTGAATAATATGAAAGAGAAAAAAATATCAACTGATACAATGGTTGTTAATCGTTTTATTGCTATGTCAGATTCTGTAATTTCTGAATGTAAAAAACAAAAAAATATCATCAATGAATATCTTGGATTGGTAATAAAAACCGAATGTCTTGCAGGACTAATAGATGTTTCGGTTGAAGAAAAAAAAATAGCAGATTTTTTGCAGAACAAACAATTTCTGATGGCAGTTGAAAAGAAACAAAAATTACTTCAACAGGAATATTTTCTTCAACAAAATTTTAGAAATCTTTTTGATTCACTTGATATCAATTCCATTTCTGTTGAATTAAAAAAATTAGAACATCCTAAAAACGAAGATGAAAGAAAAATGTTTGTGCGTGTTAAAGGATATCTCAGTTTGTTGTCATATTCTTATTCTTCCCGACTGATTGACCAGACGGAACAGGAAATGGTGACAGAAAAAATTTTATCCATTTACAAACTTGTTGACCCTAAAAATTCAGAACACGCTTATCTTTCGGCTTGCCTGAGTGCGAAAAAAGGAAATCAAAAAAAAGCAATTACTTTTTTGTTGGAAGCGGTATCTCTCGGATTCAGCGATGTAAATAGATTAGAAAACGACAATTATTTTTTATCTATGAAAACAGATACTGAATTTAAAAATCTTTGCGATAAGATAAGAGTAAAAAAATGAGAAAGGATTATTTTGTCAATTCTTTAAACACATCTTCAAGTTTTTGTTCTTCGCGGTGAAGCGTTAGCACAGTTAGTTTATTCTGTACGGCAAATTGAAAAATATCAGAACGAATATCATTATTCGTGTTTGTAAATAACTGCCATGTGTTTCCGTTCATCTGCATTGCGTTCTGAATCCCTGAAATATTTATCAAAGAATTAAGAGAAGTTGCTTTATCAAATTCCACAGTGATGACTTGCCTATTTCCTGAAAATTCTTTCATTTCTCTTGTAGATTTATCTGCGACAATAATTCCTTTGTTGATGATGATAACCCTATTGCATACGGCTTCCACTTCCTGCATAATATGAGTGGAAAGCATCACAGTTTTTTCTTTACCTATTTCTTTTATCAGGTTGCGGATTTCAATTAGTTGTATCGGGTCAAGCCCGGAAGTTGGTTCATCAAGAATCAAAACTTTCGGATTGTGAATGAGGGCTTGCGCAAGTCCTACACGTTGCCTGAATCCTTTGGATAGCGCACCAATCTTTTTTCTTTTTTCAACTTCAAGTCCTGTAATCTTTATTATTTCCTCTATACGTTTTTTGCTGTTTTCAATATGATAAATCTCTGCAACAAACTTTAAATATTCTTTCACGAACATATCGTAATATAAAGGATTGTTCTCAGCCAGATAACCAACATTTTTTTTCACATCAAGCGATTGTTCATTCACATCAAAACCACATACATTTGCTTGTCCGGAAGTTTGCGGAATGAACCCGGTAAGAATTTTCATCATCGTAGATTTTCCTGCACCATTTGGACCGAGGAACCCCACTACTTCACCGTTGTTCACTTCAAACGAAACATCGTTAAGTGCTTTTTGCTTGTCATAAATTTTAATAATAGAATTTACTTTGATAGACATTGTTTGCGAATTTTTCTTTTTCTATAAATAAGAAAAAGATTTTTCAAATATACACACGATTAACAATTCACAATTAACGAATAACTTTACAGCAATGAAAGGCATCATTATAAAATCTACAGGCAATTGGTATACTGTTTTTTCAGAGGATGAACAAAAGTTTAAGTGTCGCATCAGAGGACGTTTGCGCATTGACGATTACAAAAGCACAAATCCCATTGCCGTTGGAGATAAAGTTACATTTGAGTTGGAGACGGATAAAATTACAGGCGTGATAAATAATATAGAAGAAAGAAAGAATTGCATTATCCGAAGGGCTACCAATCTCAGTAAACAATCGCACATCATTGCTACTAATATTAGTCAGGCATTTTTATTTGTAACATTTGCTTTTCCAAAGACCTCTTTTGGTTTTATTGACCGCTTTCTTGCCACTTGCGAAGCGTATAGAATTCCTGTTCAAATTATTTTTAACAAAGCAGATATTTTTGAAAATGACGATGAACTAAAAAAGGAATTGGAGCATGAAATAAATATTTATGAAAATATCAATTACAAATGTCACAGCATTTCTTCTATAAAAATGAAAAAGTCCGATAAAGAAAAAATGATTTCGCTTTTAAAAAATAATACCACACTCATTTGCGGACATTCGGGAGTTGGAAAATCATCTTTCCTCAATGCCATAGAACCATCATTGAATCTGAAAACAGAAAAAATTTCTAAAACACATCTAAAAGGAATTCACACGACAACTTTTGCTGAAATGCATTTGCTCTCTTTCGGTGGATTTGTCATTGATACACCCGGCATAAAAGAATTCGGACTTATCAAAATGGAACGAAACGAAATGTATCATTTCTTTAAGGAAATTTTTGCAAAAGCAAGTAAGTGTAAATACAATACTTGCCTGCACATCAACGAACCAAAATGCGCAGTAATTGAAGCAACACAAAAAGGCGAAATCGCATTATCACGTTATCATTCATATCTGAGCATTATGAACGGAAAAGAAGTAGTGAAAGAATACGATAACTAAATCAAATATCAAATAGCGAAAAATTATGAAAGCAGTTATCCAGCGAGTCAAACATGCATCAGTTACTATAGAAGAGAAAATAAAATCTTCCATTGGCAATGGATTACTTGTGTTTGTTGGCATTGAAGAATCTGATACAAAAAAAGATATTGAATGGCTCTCGGGAAAAATTTCCAATCTCAGAATTTTTAATGATGAGAAAGGGATGATGAATCTTTCCGTGAAAGAAATTTGCGGAGATATTCTTATCGTTTCGCAATTCACACTTCACGCAAGTACAAAAAAAGGAAACCGACCGTCGTACATTCGTGCAGCAAAACCGGAAATTGCTATTCCGCTCTACGAAAAATTTATTAAACAAATGGAAATTGATTTATGTAAGCCGGTACAAACAGGAGTGTTTGGCGCTATGATGGAAGTATCACTTATCAATAACGGACCAGTAACGATTGTAATAGATACAAAAAATAAAGAGTAACGACAAAAACTTATACTTTAAACAAAAATATTCAGAAATGAAATCACATTTTAAATTTGATAAGGTCTTTAAACTGTATTGAAGAAATGAAAAAACAATTTTTTCTAACATACGAGTTACAATTTTTTGTTATATTTTTACTTGATGAAAAAAAAATTACCATATAAATATTTTTCAATCAGCATGTGGCTGATTGTTTTTTTTATCTTTCAAAACACAAAACTATTTACACAGTCATCCTGCTCTTTATCTTACAACGTAAATAATGTTTCATGTTTTGGAGGAAACAATGGTTCTGCAACTGTAACTCCAAGCGGAGGAAATCCACCTTATACTTACCAGTGGAGCAACGGACAAACCACGCAAACATCAACAGGATTAACAGCAGGAACATACACAATTAATGTGCAAGATGGACTATCGTGTAATGCCACCACCACAATTACCATTACAGAATCACCTGCAATTAACATTTCAGGAAATACAATCTTATGTTTTGGTCAAACTACCACGCTCACTGCTTCGGGTGGAGTAAGTTATAGTTGGTCTCCTGGTGGACAAACCACTACAAGTATTACAGTCAATCCGACAACTACAACATCTTATACAGTTACAGGAACGGATGCAAATGGATGTACAGATACAAAAACTGTTACTGTAAATTCTCCGCCCACTGTCATCGCAAGTAAAGATACAACCATTTGTGCAGGATCTTCAACAACGTTGACTGCAAATGGGACTATTGTAAATTGTTCAGGTATTCAAGCATTAGATGGCTCCAACAGGTACTTTCGTTATGCTACGGTTTATGATTGGGATTGTTGTTTGTTTTCGTCAGGAATTTATGAAAGCACATTAGATAATTGGTTGGTTGATGGTCATTTTAAAATTGATTTTTGCAGTGGTAAAGGTGTTATAATTGAATCAACGGGTGGCTTTACATCCTCACAACCTGTTGGCTCCACTTATATTCCTGCTTTCGGATATTCATCAGATCCTATCTTTAAAAGTTTGATTACAGATCCCAATTGTTGTAATCCAAAAGGTGATAAAATATTTGTTAAATTAACTGAAGAAATTCATTCAGACACAATTATTAAATTTAATTGGTCAGGACCGAATGGCTTTACATCATCTGTACAGAATCCAACAATTACTAATGCAACCATCGCGGCTTCAGGTACATATATAGTAACCGCCACAACTACTAATGGATGTACTGCTACCGATAGTGTTGTTATAACTGTAAATCCTTCACCCACTGTTAATGTAGGATTAGATGTTTCAATATGTTCAGGACAAGTTACCACACTTACTGCTTCGGTTTCGGGAGGCACACCGGGATACACTTATTTATGGAGCCCGGGAAATATGACTACTACAGCAATATCTATTCAACCATCTTCAAGTGAAACTTATACTATCACAATTACTGATAGAAACGGGTGTAATACATTTTCTTTATTAACAGTTACTGTAAATCCTTCCCCTGTTCCTTCTTTTATTGCATCTAATTCATGTTTGAATAATGCAACCGTTTTTACGAATCAATCAATAGGTGGAACTCAATGGTCGTGGAATTTTGGCGAGCCATCATCAGGACCAAGCAATACTTCCAATATTCAAAATCCGAGTCATACTTATTCCAGTGCAGGAAGTTATTCAATAACATTAATCGTTGCTAATCAAGGGTGCATTGATAGTATTTCAAAAAATGTTTTTATCAATCCTCTGCCAATTTCAGATTTTAGCAGCACAACACTTTGTTTTGGCAATATCACATCATTCACTAATTTATCAAATGTTGCACAAGGAAAGATCACCACGTGGAGTTGGAACTTTGGAGATCAAAATTCGGGGGCTAATAATATTTCCAACTTACAAAATCCTTCGCATACATTTTCATCATCGGGAACATTTGAAGTGTTTTTGACAGTTACTTCCGATAGCGGATGTCAAAGTTCTATCAAGCATCCTGCAATTGTTTATCCTTTTCCTACAGCATCGTTTCCTGTTACAAACACTTGTCTTAATATTCCATTTGTCTTTACTGATGCATCAACAGGAGCACAACAATGGTATTGGCAATTTGGTGATGGAGATACTTCTACTGTTCAGCATCCAACTCATACTTATTCGGGATATGGAAATTATATAGTAACGTTGATTGTAATTTCTCCTGGCGGTTGCACCGATACTGTTGCAAACACGATAAGTATCTATCCAAATCCCGTTGCCAATTTTACATCCGACAGTGTTTGTGTGAATCATCCCACATCGTTCACTGATTATTCATCTATTTCTTCGGGAAATATTTCGGAATGGAAATGGAATTTTGGTGATGGTGATACTTCCGCTCAACAAAATCCATCTCATATTTATTCTTCTGCCGGAAATCATACTGTCACCCTTGCTGGTATTTCCAATAATAATTGCATAAATTTTATTTCTTTTCCTGTAATAGTTTATCCTCAACCTACTGCTGATTTTTCTTCATCGCCCTTTCCCACAGCAGAATTAACAGATGCAATCACATTCACCAATCTTTCTTCAACAGATGTAACAGCTTGGTATTGGTATTTCGGGGATGGTGATTCTGTAAATTCCAATATTACAGAGCCGACTCATCTTTATGTTGATACAGGAATTTATATTGTTACACTGAAAACCATTTCACAATACGGATGTATGGACACTGTACAACATCCGATACGAATAGCAGATTTTGCTTTTTATGTTCCTAATGCTTTTTCTCCAAACAAGGATGAGATAAATGATTTATTTTCGGGATATGGTGTAGGCATTGCTAATTATGAAATGCAAATCTTTGACCGCTGGGGTAATTTGATTTTTCTTACAAACAATTTTAAAATAAAATGGGATGGTACAATAAGTGGCGGCAGCGGCACCACTGTACAGCAAGATGTTTATATATGGAAAATTAAATTAACAGATGTGTTTAACAAAGAGCATAAGTATATGGGAAATGTTACTGTTATTAGATAGTTAATTGTTAATCGTTATTGGTTAATGGGTGCTTTATTTTTATTATACAGGGCAGTTCCAAAAATTAATTTCGTCATTGCGACTGCGAGGCACGAAGCAGGAAGCAATCTCTATTTCTACATGAAAAAACAGATTGCTTCAGTCGTTCCTCCTTCGCAATGACGTTTATTTGTATTTTTAGAACTGCCCTATAATCTATTGAGACGAATGTACAAATGATTGAGACAACTTTATAAATCGTTGAGACGAATGTACAAATGGTTGAGATGAATGTACAAATGATTGAGACAACTTTATAAATGATTGAGACGAATGTACAAATGGTTGAGACAACTTTATAAATGATTGAGATGAATGTACAAGTCATTGAGATGAATGTACAAATGGTTGAGACAACTTTATAAATGGTTGAGATGAAAGTGATTATTGTTGAGACAACTTTATAAATGGTTGAAATGAATGTATAAATGATTGAAGGGAATGTATAAATGGTTGAGACAACTTTATAAATCTATGACTTACGCAGAAGTTTATTTTTGCCATAAATTTACTGATAAGCAATAAAAAAATCTGTGAATCTATGGCTTATTATGGTTTTTTGCGTAAGTCCTGTTTATAACAAAATAATGACTAAAAACTAAAAAATGAATATTTATTCTCATAAACAACGATGGAAACTTTTTTTATTGCTATCCGCAGTGATAATAGTTATTTCCTCTCTCTGGTACACCAATCAATTAGTAAGAAAAATTGCAGATGATGAACGTAAAAAAGTTCGTCTGTGGGCAGAAGCCATCCAGCGAAAAGCAAGTTTGGTCAAGTATACAAACGAATTATTCCGTAAAATTGAAAGCGAAGAGCGGCAGAATATTCATCTTTGGGCTGAAGCCAATCGTCAGTTAAAAAGAAATCTGAACGATTACACCTTTGTATTAAATGTTATCAGGAACAATCAAACTATTCCGGTAATTATTGCAGACGATAAAGGAACGGTTTTGTTTTCAAAAAATCTGGATTCTCTGCTGATGAAAGATGAAAATTATTTGAAGTGCCAAATGGATACGATGCAATTGCAACATCCTCCCATTGAAATTGAAATTATGCATGGGAAAAAAAATTATCTCTACTACCGCGACTCACAACTTTTTGCCGAATTGAAAACAGTTTTTGAAGGATTAATTAAATCTTTTATTTCTGAAGTGGCGGTAAATTCCGCTTCTGTGCCTGTCATTTACACAGATTCTTTGCATAGTAAGGTTATTGCTTTTGGCAACATGGATTCTCTTATTGTTCATGATTCATTGCTGTTGAAAAATTCAATAGATGAAATGGCATCACAAAATTCGCCTATTGAAATAGACCTCGGCTACGGGCAAAAGAATTATATTTTTTATCATGATTCTTTTCTTCTTACTCAGTTGAAGTATTATCCTTTCTTTCAATTCGGTGTCATCGGAATTTTCCTGCTTGTTTCCTATATTCTTTTTAGCATAGCGCGTAAAACTGAACAAGATCAGGTGTGGCTCGGTATGGCAAAAGAAACAGCGCATCAACTTGGCACTCCCTTGTCTTCACTTATCGCATGGATAGAGTACATGAAAATGAAAGGAGTGGATGAACAAATGCTGAAAGATGTACGTCAGGACGTGAATCGGTTAGAAACAATTACAGAACGTTTTTCAAAAATCGGCTCAACACCAATTTTGGAAAAAGCAGATATAAATATGGTAGTCAGGAAATCTATCGAATACATGAAAACACGTATATCCGGAAACATAAATTTTTCTGTTACCACTTCATATACTTATCCCGTTTCAATAGCCATCAATATTCCATTATTTGAGTGGGTGATTGAAAATCTTTGCCGTAACGCTGTGGATGCAACAAATGGTACTGGCTCTATTGCAGTAGAAATTTCTGACCAAATACAATTTGTATATATTGATGTTTCAGATACAGGAAAAGGAATTCCACATTCTAAATTCAAAACCATTTTTCAACCCGGCTTCACTACCAAGCAACGTGGATGGGGACTTGGACTTTCGCTGAGCAAACGCATTATTGAAAATTATCACGGTGGAAAAATTTTTGTAAAAATATCAGAGATAGATAACGGAACAACATTCCGCATTGTGCTGAATAAATAAGGTTTGCTGAAAATAATCAAGTAATTTTTTAATGTAAGAATTTTCCGCTCTGTTTACAATGCTGTGATTATTTCTTTGATAATTCACTGCTGTCAATAATTATTTCATCACCCGCAATGTTTCTGATTTTCATTTTGAATTTGTTTGTCGGGACTTTGTAAATCGCTTTAATTTTTTCTTTTACTCCTGCTTTGTTTTCTAAATCCAAGTTGCTTGTCCATACACTGTCTTTGCGGAGCATAGTGTCAAACTGAATCGCTTCAATTAACTCAAGCCCGCTGTCGCTGATTTTGACTATGATTGAATGATTATTTTGATTTCCCTGACTAATTGCCTCGTCAAGTGTTTTTTGTTTTATTTTTTTGTTGTTAAAGTCGTCAATTTTATTTTTCAGATAAGGGCTGAAATATTTTTTGATTTCAACTTTCCATAGTTTGCCGTCTGTCTCCATTTCAATTACTGCATTGTCGGGAGTATAAAGCATATCGGCTTTTTGTGAGAGTAATTCGTCCAATGAAATCAACTCTGCTTTGATGCCTGTTTTTTTGCTCTGCCTGATTGTTTTGTTCACATAGTCATGATTTACTTCCTGTTGTTTGTAAGTGTAAATAATTTTCACTGTTGGAATTTTATCTTCTGTTCCGTTTTCAGTTTTTATTTCTTCCTGATTGTTTTCTTCAAGTCCGATTACTTCTTCAATAATAACATCCACTAATTCCTTTGTAAGTTTTTTATCAATGCCAATGAACTTTACAGGGGTAAAAGTTCCTTTTTTGTTTATCATTCCTCCGTCCCAAAATTCTCCTAACTGCAATTCTGCTCTGTCTTTGTATCCGTCAAGCAATGAAAAAAGTTTTGCAACTGTTTGCGCGGGATTGCGAAACAAACGAACACCATCATTTATTTTCAAAACA
>JAZDJJ010000033.1:0-4975 GCA_043804035.1 Bacteroidota bacterium | reverse complement strand
CCTTTTTGTAACCTCCTGATTAACGAACGGAATTTTACAGGAAATTGTTCTTCTACTACATTTAATATATGATAGTCCTCCATCCGATTTCGCTGGTCAAAAATGCTTAACAATATTTCTATCTCTGTTTGCATCTTGATACGCAAATAATGTATCTGTATTACATAACTATCGTGTGTTAAACTTTCAATAAATTCTTCTTTCTCTTTTATTTCTTTCCCCGTAGTAATGTCAATATAGTTTCGTTGTACTTTTATTACCGGCGCTTTTATAGAAGAAAGTGGTTTTCCGAGAAAATAAATGCTTATTATTGGTATGGCTTTTTTTACATTGCGGTCCCCGACTTTTGCAAGATATGTATTATCTTCTTTTAAGTATTGTTTGCCAAGATAATGTCTGAACCGAATAATATCCGTTGAGAATTTTGCTTTTTGTATTTCAATGATTACTATTTTATGTCCACCAGGAATTTTGATTTTTGCTGAAAAGTCAAGGCGATAAACAGTCCACGATTTATGTGCTAAATGTACTGGCTCATCTGTTGGTCGTGCATCAAGTTTTTCAATCTTCTCGCCAATTATAGTGCCGATAAGTAGTTTTGCTACTTTACTATCTTCCATCAGATACTTAAAAACTACATCATATATCGGATTTGCTATTATCATATTTCTCTCTTTTGATTTATGGGCTTTGTGGTGAATTAAAGTTGCCAAATTTACATAAATTTTTCAATTACATAATTGAAATTTTTATGTAGGTTTCCAAAGTTCAAAACTTTAAAAAAAGACATTTGAAACATTATGATTTTATTTTGTGAGAATAAGTTTTCAACAAAGGGCATTTTAAAAGCTTTTTAATTTAATTTTATGATTTTCAGAACAACCCACTGAATGACCATTGAATAATTATTATACTATGCAATTCTCACATTTACATGTTCACACTCAGTATTCCCTCCTTGACGGAGCTGCTTCTATAAAAAAACTTTTTGAGAAAGTAAATGCAGATGGAATGAAAGTAATTGCCATCAGCGATCATGGAAATATGTATGGCATTCCTGAGTTTGTATCAGAAGCAAAAAAGCAAAACATTACTCCCATCATTGGCTGTGAATTTTATCTTGCTCCGCGTGGAAGATTTGATAAAACAAAAATCAACAATCCCGATTCAGATAACAAAAATTTTTATCATCAACTTCTTCTTGCGAAAAATAAAATTGGCTACAAAAATCTTTGCAAACTTTCTTCTCTTGGATTCATTGAAGGATTTTATTACAAACCCCGCATTGATAAAGAACTGATTCGTCAATATCATGAAGGAATCATTGCTACCTCTTGCTGTCTTGCCGGTGAGATTAACCAAACAATCTTATACAATGGAGAAAAAGAGGCAGAGAAAATTTTTCAGGAATGGTTAAATATTTTTGGAGATGATTATTATATAGAAATTCAGAGGCACGGAATTAAAGAGCAAAACCAGTGCAATGAAATTTTATTGAAGTGGGCAAAAAAATATAATGTAAAAATTATTGCTACTAACGATGTGCATTATGTTGATATGCGTGATTCCGAGGCACAGGATATTTTGTTGTGCTTGCAAACAGGAAAGGACTTTGATGATCCAAAACGTTTGCGTTTTGACGGTAACCAATTCTATCTGAAGACAAGAGCCGAAATGGAAGAACTGTTCAAGGATATTCCTGAAGCAATTGATAACACAAACGAAGTGGCAGGTAAAATAGAAGTAATGGATTTGACACGAGATGTTCTTCTTCCAAACTTTTCTATTCCTCAGGGTTTTATAGATGAGAATGAATATCTCAGGCATTTAACTTATGAAGGAGCAAAAAAACGTTACAGCGAAATCACTGCTGAAATTTGTGAGCGAATTGATTTAGAACTTTATGTTATAAAGGAAAAGAAATTTGCCGGCTACTTTCTTATTGTGCAGGATTTTGTAACAGTTGCCAGACAACTTGAAGTAGCAGTTGGTATTGGTCGTGGTTCGGTTGCCGGTTCTGTTGTGGCATACTGCACCGGTATTACTAACATTGACCCTCTGGCATATAATCTTCTCTTTGAACGTTTCCTTAATATCCACCGAACCTCACTGCCAGATATTGATATTGACTTTGACGATGAAAGGCGCAATAAGGTGATTGACTATGTGATAAAAAAATATGGAAAAGACAAAGTTGCTCAGATAGTAACTTTCGGAACGATGGCAGCAAAGTCATCAATCCGTGATGTGGGACGCGTACTTAAACTTCCTTTATCAGAAGCAATTCAATTGTCAAAATTAGTTCCTACACGCCCTAACATTACATTAGTAGAAGCTTTTAAAGAAGTGAAAGAACTTGCTGAACTGAAAAATAATGGTAATCCTCTCACCATAAAAACTTTATTATTTGCCGAAGTGCTTGACGGGACAGTTCGTCATACTGGTACTCATGCTGCGGGCGTCATTATCTCTCCCGATAATCTTGGAGAACATATTCCAATTTGTACTGCAAAAGATGCCAATCTTTTTGTAACCCAATACGAAGGAAAGTATGCAGAAGAGTTTGGAATGTTGAAGATGGATTTTCTCGGATTGAAAACACTTTCTGTTATCCGCGATTCCATTAAACTCATAGAAGAAAATCACGCAGTAAAAATAGATGTAGATAAAATTCCTTTGAACGATAAAAAAACTTTTGAACTTTTTCAGAAAGGCGATACAGTTGGTGTTTTCCAATTTGAATCGGATGGGATGCAAAAATATCTTAAAGACCTCTGTCCTAATAATATTGAAGACCTCATTGCAATGAACGCATTGTATCGTCCCGGTCCTATGGATTTTATTCCGCTTTACATAAAACGTAAGCATGGTAAAGAAAAAATAGAATATCCGCATCCATGGTTAGAACCAATTTTGAAAAATACTTTTGGCATTATGATTTATCAGGAACAGATTATGAAAGCCGCACAGATACTTGCCGATTATACACTTGGTGAAGCCGATGTGCTGAGAGAAATTATGGGGAAAAAGAAAAAATTTTTGTTACCACCAGAAGAAGCAAAATTTATTTCACGTGCCATAAAAAAAGGAATTGATGAAAAAAAAGCAAAAGAAATTTTTGACATACTTGCAAAATTTGCCGGCTATGGATTTAATCGTTCGCATGCTGCCGCCTATTCGCTGCTTGCTTATCAAACAGAATATTTAAAAGCAAATTATCCGGGAGAATATATGGCAGCATTGCTCACGCATAATATGAATAAATTAGATGAACTTTCTTTTTTAATGGACGAATGTAAACGCATGGGTATTTCTGTACTTGGTCCTGATATAAATGAAAGTGATATGAAATTTTCTATTAATAAGGAAAAAAAAAATACGTTTCGGATTGGCAGCGGTGAAAGGAATAGGAGAAGGTGCAGTGGAAGTTATTATTGAAGAACGGAAAAATAACGGAGCATATAAATCTATTTTTGATTTAACAAAACGTGTAAGTTCCCGCGCTGCAAATAAAAAAGTTATGGAAGGGCTTGCATACGCAGGTGCGTTTGATTGTTTTCAGAATTCACATCGTGCACAATATTTTTTTCAGAAGAATGGTGAAGAAGGAAATAGCGCCTTGGAATTAGCCATTCGTCTTGGAAATGCTTTTCAAGAAAGGAATGATACATCGCAACAATCTTTATTCGGAGAAGAAAGTGGGATAGAATTAAAAGAACCTGTTTTGCCTGAATGTAATGAATGGTCACGATTAGAAAGAGTTTCCAAAGAAAAAGAAGTTACAGGTCTTTATATTTCTGGGCACCCATTAGATGATTTTAAGTTTGAAATAAAAAACTTCTGTTCACACAACACTATGCAACTTAAAGAATTTGAGAAATTAAAAAATCAAGAAATTTCTATTGCAGGTATTGTTACGGAATCATTGAGCAAGATTACCAAAACAGGAAAACCTTATGGCGCTTTTACTCTGGAAGATTATTCCGGTTCAACTTCCATCATGGTTTTTTCTGAAGATTATATGAGAGTGCATCATCTTTTGAAAAAAAATAATTTTCTTTATGTGCGCGGACGGGTGCAGTTGCGTTACAACTCCACAGACCAATTGGAATTTAAACCATCTATAATCATTTTGCTTTCTGATGTATGCGATAAATATGTAAATAGCATTACACTCAAGGTTCCATCGCAAATTGTTTCAGACGAACTGATTCACAGGATTAAACAATTAGTGATAAAAAATCCGGGCAGATGCAAACTAAAATTTGTGATAGATGATAATGAAGAAAAATTTTCATTAGAGATGTTTTCATCGCTATTTAAAATAAATCCAAACAGGGAATTTTTCTCTGCTGTTGATGAAATAGATAACTTGAAATATACTCTGAATTAAGGGCAGTTTTAAAAATACAAATAAACGTCATTGCGAGGCGTAATTTTTTGTGCCAAAAAAAATCAACAAAAGATGAACCGAGGATGGTTCATCAGTAGGGTTGCTTAAAGCAACCCGAAGCAATCTTTGTCCCTGCTACCTGTCTGCCGTGTTCTGCCTGTGCGTCCGCACGCAGACAAGTCGGCACAGGCAGATTAGAGATTGCTTCCATTTCGCTTTGCTTATTTCGGCAAGCTCAATACGAGTCATGTCGCAATGACGAAAGCAATTTTGGGACTGTCCATAACATAACATTGGGAAGGCATAACACGATGTTGGGAAGGCATAACACGATGTTGGGAAGGCATAACATAACATTGGGAAGGCATAACACGATGTTGGGAAGGCATAACACGATGTTGGGAAGGCATAACACGATGTTGGGAAGGCATAACACGATGCTGGGAAGGCATAACACGATGTTGGGAAGGCATAACACGATGCTGGGAAGGCATAACATAACCTTGGGAAGGCATAACACGATGCTGGGAAGGCATAACATAACATTGGGAAGGCATAACACGATGTTGGGAAGGCATAACA
>JAZDJJ010000032.1:0-10315 GCA_043804035.1 Bacteroidota bacterium | reverse complement strand
GGTGACTCTGCAAGATTTACTTTATCAGTAATAGGTGCAACTGTTTATCAATGGAAAAAAAATGGGATAATAATTCCAAATGCAACAGATACATTTTATAATATTCCTCAAATAGCACTTGCGGATAGCGGCGACTATTGGTGTATTGTATCTAATCCTTGTGGAAAGGATAGTGTTTCGGCAAAATTGACAGTAAGAAATTTATCAGCGCCTATTGCTGAAGCGGGAACATCACAAACCATTTGTAATGGAGTGAGTGTTATACTAACAGCAAGCGGAGGCACTTCTTATTCTTGGAGCGATGGAGTACAAAATGGTGTTTCATTCATACCTACAGCAACAACAACATATACGGTTACTGCGATTAACTCTTGTGGTACTGATACCGATAGTGTTGTTGTTAATGTAGGTTCTTTGCCCACTGCTGAAGCTGGTACAGCCCAAACCGTTTGTGCGGGAACAAATGTTACATTAACGGCAAGCGGAGGTATTTCTTATTCGTGGAGTGGTGGAGTACAAAATGGTGTTGCATTCGTTCCTACTGCAACAACAACATATACGGTTACTACAACTAGTTCTTGTGGTACTGCTACCGATAGCGTTGTTGTAACTGTAAATCCTTTGCCCATTGTTAATGCAGGTTTAGATAAAACCGTTTGTGCAAAAACAAATGTTATGCTAACAGCAAGCGGAGGTATTTCTTATTCGTGGAGTAATGGTGTTACGAATGGCGTTGCTTTTACACCATCTGCAACAACAACATATACGGTTACTACAACTAATTCTTGTGGTACTGCAACTGATAATGTTGTGATAACTGTAAATCCTTTGCCCATCGTTAATGCAGGTTTAGATAAAACCGTTTGTGCGGGAACAAATGTTACACTCACGGCAAGTGGAGGCACTTCTTATTCGTGGAGCGGTGGAGTACAAAATGGTGTTGCATTCGTTCCATCTGCAACAACAACATATACGGTTACTACAACTAATTCCTGTGGTACTGCCAGTGATAATGTTGTGGTAACTGTAAATCCTTTGCCAACTGCTAATGCAGGAAAAGATACAACTATTTTTATAAGAGGTAATGGTAATGCTTATTTGCATGGAAGTGGAGGAACTACTTATTCTTGGACACCGAGCACAAATCTTTCTTGCACAAATTGTGCTAATCCTATAGCCAATCCACTTACTACAACATCATACATACTTGAAGTAACTGATAGTAATGGTTGTACCGATAAAGATACTGTTACAGTATTTGTAAATACAGAATGCAGAGAATTGTTTGTGCCAAGTGCCTTTTCTCCAAATGATGATGGCAAAAATGATTATGCAGTAGTTCACAGCCCTTGCATAAAAACTATTGACTTTAGTATTTACAACAGATGGGGGCAAAGAGTATTTCATACCACTGATATTTTGATTACTATAGATAAAACCAGGGGATGGAACGGAAAGTTTAATAATAAAGATATGGATCCGGAAGTATTCTATTATGTATTGAATGTGGAATTAAAGAATGATCCAAACGTCATTAAACAGTTTTCGGGAAATATTACTCTTGTGAGATGAATTGATTATTGAATACAATTTACTATTGACTATTTACTATAGTTAAGTAAAAAAAACTTTTGGTATTCATCCACTTTTTTTTCTTTGTACAGCACCACAAAATTGTCGGTTGTGATTGGAAAAAGTTTGTAATCGGCAGGAGAAATATTTTGAAAAACTTTACTGTCCTGATTAATAAGGTCATAATAATCCATAGCATGCTGCTTGGTAGAAAATTTTTTAATACTGATAATTTGTTTGTCATCGTCAAATATCAAAGCATCTATATTAAGTGTTATTAAACGAAAGTATTCGTTGTTGAAATTGGAGATGCGCACTTTCAAATCATTGATGTTTGTTTTCTTATCTGAAATAATGATGATGCATAATTGTTCGGTGCTGTCTTTAAAAACATTGTAAGGCGATTTGAAAGTTACAGTATCTTTTTTCGCAGAAGAATCAATTGGTGCCGCTTTCATTTTCTGAATATGGTCAAGTATTTCTTGTGCTTTTACTTTGGTTTCATCTTTCGGATACTTGGCAATAACTCTCTGTAATGCTTTTTCAAAAACATCTGTACTATAAGTTTTTCCAATAGAATAAGCTCGCAATAAAGCAAACTTAGGCATCAGGTCGCTACTGCTGTAAAACGAATCGGAGCGATTTGCCATGGCTATTACTTCATTGTATTTTCCTGTGTGATAAGCAGCCAAAGTTTCTGTATAATATTTTTCTATTTCACTCTTTGATGCTTTAAGTGCTTTTTGATAATCAGGATTTTTAATAATTCTGGCGTATTCAGAATTGGGGTACTCATTTAAAATTTTGTCTTTGTAAAAATTTGCTTTCCCATCGTTGTTCATAACAAGATAAATGCGATACAATTGATAATAAAGATTGAGTGTGTACTTGTTGCCGGGATATTGCTTCAGCAGTTCTTCAAATGTTTCGGATGCATTGGCATTATCCTGTAGTTGTTCTTTGTAAGTTCCACCTAATCCATAATAGGCATCCACAATCTTTTGATGCGACTTTATTTTCTGTTCGTTTGTGAACGGAATATTTTTTAGGTAATAAGTACGTGTTTTATTATCGGCAATTTTCCCGATTTGGGAAGTATCTTGTATTACTTCTTTATCCAACTGCTCTGTAAATACTGTTTCTTTGTTGCTTCTGCGCCAGTTGTCTTCAATCTGACGGTTGCCCCATATCTTGTAAAACTCCGAAATCCCAAAACTTATTGTGGAAGGATTATAAAAATACCAGCCGCTGCTTGCTGAAGCAGTTTGCCATGGATTATTCGGGTTCATACCGGGAACAGAAGTGGTTGTTTTTTCTTTTTCTTCTTTTGCTTTTTTCTTTTTTTCTTCATTCTCAATTAGTTTCGCAATAATGTCATCAATGAGTTTATGTATTTGTACTGTATCCATTGTCGCCACTTTCAATAAGCTATCTTCAGCAGTGATGGTGTTCATATACTTTGTCATCTTGGTCAAACTTTCTTTTTTATTTTTTACTTGCTCGTAGCTTTTGTGGTCTTTAGGGAGAAATGTCATCGTGCTGTCGTAAAATATTTGTGCGAATTTGTAATCGTGTTGTTCAAAATAAATATCGGCAATGCGCAGATAACTTAAAGATTTTTGTTTAATGTTTGCAACGCTGCTACGTGCTGATAATTTAAAATAATTTATCGCTGACGGAATATCATTTTCTTTCATAGAAATTTCACCAAGTGCATAATACACCTGGTCTATGTATTCTTTATTCTTTTCGTCCTTGAGCATTTTGTTTAATTTCTTTTTCAGTTCTTTGGTATCAGCACCGCTATGCATCTGAAAAGTGCGTGCGTAAGAAAGTTTTGCGTTAAATTCCATTTCATAAGAAGAGTGCATCTCTGCTGACTGAGAATAATATAGCGATGCTTTTTTCAGGTCTTCCTGCATCTCATAAAGTTGAGCAAGAATATAAATATACCTGCCGCGCAATGTTTTTTTCTTGGTGAGTGTGATGGCTTTTGTGATATCATACACAGCATTTTTATATTGCTCAGTGCGGATGTAATAATCGGCTTTTACAGCGTGGTATTCGGGTAAAAAATTTTTAGGGAATTTTTTATCGTGTTCCAGTAAATCAAGTATAGGTTCGGTTTTTATCACACTGTTCATTTGATTAAAAGCTCGCACCATCCACAAAAATGCTTCATATTTAGTATCGTTATTTGGAAACATTTTTACCACATATTCAAACACTTCTACTGAAGCATAATAATCGCGTTTGTAAAAATGCGCTTTACCCATCGTTATATAATTTCTATCAATCCATTTGCAGTATTCTTTACCTTTAATAAGCATAGAATGATATTGTACCATTTTAGAATTTTTTTCAATGGCTTTATCAAACTGGGGGAAATTGGCTTTTGCAATTTTATCGTCTCCATATTTAAATACAGGAAGTATTTTGCTGTAATCATCTTTATGAGATTTCTCAACATTGTCAATGCCTTCATTCAAATTCACTTTTGCCCAATATAATCCGTTGTAATGTGCGGTAAGGCTATGATACTTGCGATTGACAAATGTGTTTTTTTTTTGAGAACAAAAAGTGAAAAGCGAAAAGAAATAAGAAATAAGGAATAAGAAAAAAAGTTGTCGTATTTTCCAGAAAAGTTTCATTCTTTTTGATTTGTTTTTTCCGATAACTTATAAAATGTAAAAATATTGCATACCCGAAATTACGAATTTTCAAAAGATACAAAGGATTTTCAAAAGGTCTATCAGTATAAAAAAAAGAAATAAATTTTGTTCTTCATCATTTAGTGATATTCATTAATTTGCCGAAAAAATTGTTTCTCGTAAAGAGCACCAAGAAATCGCAAGAGTGATGGACTTTAAATATAGGACTTACGCAAACCTGTCTGCCGTGTTCGGCACAGGCAGATCCGTATCGTCATTGCGACTGCGAGGCAGGAAGCAATCTCAATTTCTACATGAAAAAACAGATTGCTTCGGTCGTTCCTCCTATGCAATGACATCATTGCGTAAGTCCTATAAATATTAATTTTTCAAACCTTAAATTTTATCACTGTTGTCCGACAAAGGCAGTGCAATAAAATATGTTTTTATCTATGAAAATCGGAAGATAAAATGAAGTAGGGGAGGAGGTTGCTTTTACAAAATCGCATCCTTTTGATAGTGAATAATGTTGTGTTTTTATATTTAGTCGTACAATAGTGAAACTTTATATACTCTAAACTTTTTTCATATACCTTTGAATTTCATTATGGGTATTTCTAAAAAATCAATCACAAAGTGAAACAAAAAAAATAATATGAATATGAGAAAAATAATTTTTTTTTTAAGTTTTAATTTTTTCTTCTTAATAGTTTTCTCACAAAACAAAAATCTCAACAATGCAATAAGTTATTATGAAGATTATGAAAAATATAATGAAGCAGAATCTCTGCTCAAGGCACAAGAAAAAATCGACTTCGCATCAACAAATGAATTTACAAAAAATAAAATCAAAACATGGTTTTATAGAGGGAAAATTTATCTCGCTCTGTTTGAATACAATCTAAAAAGCAAAACATCTTACCAAAATGTTTCATCAGCAGAATTAGATGAAGCACTCAAATCGTTTCAAAGAGAAATAGAATTAGATGAGAAAAAAAATTATACAAACATTGTCAACACGGATATTTCATCTATCGTCAATCATTACGGAGAAAAAGCATATTATTCTTTAATCAATAAAAATTATCATGATGCTATTACTTTTTATGAAAAATTATATGAGATGAAATTGAAAAAAAATATTACAGATACCATTGCAATAAATAATATGGCTTTTGCTTCTGTTCAAATAAAAGATTACAAAAAAGCAGAACGGTACTACAATAAGTTAATTGAACTAAAATACAAACCAGAAAAATATTTTTTAGTGATGATTCAAATGTATAATGATGCAGGAGATACTGCATCGGCAAGAAAAATCATCGTCAAAGCCGTAACAACATTCCCCGACAATTACGATTTGATGATTGAGCAAATAAATTTGTTTTTGAAAAACGGAAAATCAGAAAGCGCCATTCAAAACATCAATAAGGCGTTAGAAAAAAATCCTAATAACCACGAACTTCATTTGGTGCTTGGGCAAACATATAACAAAATGGCTTTTCCAAGAGATGCAAACAATAAGGAACTTCCAAAGTCCGCTAACTTTTCGGAACTGGTAAAAAAAGCAGAAGAAGAATTCAATAAAGCACTGCAATTAAAACCTGATTATTTTGTTGGACTTTACAGTTTGGGAGTATTCTATAATAATATGGGTGCAAATATTCTCAAACAATCCGAAAATGTAAAAAATACTAAAAAAGTTAAAGCAATTGAAGACAAAGCGGATGCTTTGTTTTTCAAAGCCATTCCTTTATTAGAAAAATCTCATGAACTTGACCCCACAGATAAAGATACTATGCGCACACTTCGTCAACTTTATATCCGGACAGGACAGGGTGAAACTGAAAAATATAAAAAAATCAATGAACAATTAGGGGGAGAGAAATAAGATATAAGGAATTTTGTTTCGTGATATCGCAGATATTGTATTTAATATAATATCAATTATGGGACTATTATAATACCTTCCGAACTTATTTTTATATTTCCTGGAATCCGAAAATCCTAAAACAAGCCAGCCCTGACGAAGGACAGAGTTCAGAACTTGTATTGATCTTGGTAATTGATCTTTGCCGAAATATAGGACAAGTAAATTCGTAACAGGTAACGAACATTGTTATTGATCTTTACCGAAATAAATAATTCTTTTGATGAGATGAATGAATCTCCACCGCAAAATATTTATCAGGGAGTTATTTTGAAAAAAAATATTATTAACCCGACTTGCATACTTTTATCCCGCAATCAAACGTTTAGGACACCATTGATACAAAACATATTTTTCAAAAATTAAATTCTTTGGAGTATGTCAGATAGTGTTCATATTTTTTGTAATATTGCGTTTTAATTTTCCTCGATAGCTCAGTTGGTTAGAGCATCTGACTGTTAATCAGAGGGTCGTAGGTTCAAGTCCTACTCGAGGAGCCACACTAATTGTATTTACTCAATATACAATGGCAAATAGAATATCCGCTTGAGGCAGATTGATAAATCTGTGTTCATATATTATTTACGTTATCTGTGTTCCATTGTATTTTGAAAGGATACTTAAATTTTTTTTCTGTGAGTTTACTCGTAGTTGGAACCGTAGCATTTGATGCCATAGAAACACCATTTGGCAAGACAGATAAAATCATTGGAGGAGCAGCCACATATATTTCTCTTGCTGCTTCTTATTTCACAAATAATATCAACCTTGTTTCAGTTGTAGGTGATGATTTCCCTCAGGAGTTTATTGAACTAATAAAAAAACATCATGTGAATGTGGAAGGACTGCAAATCAAAAAAGGAGAAAAAAGTTTTTTTTGGTCGGGAAAATATCATGCCGATATGAACACGCGGGATACCCTTACCACAGAACTTAATGTTCTTGCAACTTTTAATCCCATTGTTCCTGAGAGTTACAAGAATTGTGAATTTCTGATGCTTGGCAATCTCATGCCTGCTGTGCAGCAAAAAATTATTGCACAACTTCCCAAACGTCCGCGGCTGATACTATTGGATACAATGAACTTTTGGATGAACACCACTATGGATGAGTTAATGGAAACTTTAAAAATGGTGGATGTGCTTGCTATTAACGATGAAGAAGCTCGGCAACTTTCAAAAGAATATTCATTAGTAAAAGCATCGCAAAAAATTATTGCGATGGGACCAAAAATTCTCATCATCAAAAAAGGAGAACACGGTGCTTTGTTGTTTAATAAAAAACAAGTATTCTTTGCTCCTGCCCTTCCATTAGAAGATGTGTTTGACCCAACAGGTGCAGGCGATTCTTTTGCTGGAGGATTCATCGGCTATCTTGCCAAAACAAAAGATATTTCTTTTAAGAACATGAAACGTGCTATCATCTTTGGTTCTGCTATGGCAAGTTTTTGTGTAGAAAAATTTGGAACCGAACGGCTTGTTGAACTTGAGCATCAAGAAGTAAACAAGCGAGTACAGGAGTTTGTGAATTTAGTTCAATTTGATATTTCACTCCTGTAAATTTTATTCTCTCTCATTTTCCATTTCACTTGGCAATCCAACTTTCGGGATTGAGCATAGATTGTTCTTTCCATATTTCAAGATGAAGTAGAGTATTGGAATTATCATCGGTCAGAACTTTTCCGATGTTCTGTTTGGTTTTTATTTTATCTCCACTCTTCACGAATGACTCATCAATGTTTGAATAAACTGAAAGATATTCTCCATGCTTTATGATAATTACTTTTCCTTCTAATCCGCTAACCGATGCAACAGCCACTACAGTTCCGTTAAACACTGCCCGAACAGATGCTCTTTGATTTGTGCCAATATCAATTCCATTGTTTTGGATTTCCACTCCCGGCAAATCGGGATGTTCATGCGTACCAAATTGTTCAATGATAACACCTTCTGTAAGAGGCCAAGGCAATTTTCCTTTGTTACTTTCAAAATTATTGGATAGTTGTTGCTCTTCCGGTGTCAGTGTTATTTTTTTGAGTGCATTTTTTTGAGTTCTGTTCCGCGTCTTTTTTATTTCTTCGTCAATTATTTTTTCAATTGCTTTCCTGAGTTTTTCTTTCTGTTCTTTTTTCTTTTTTAATTCCGCTTTAATATTTTTTTCTTTTTTCTGAAGATTGGTAAGCACTTCTTCTTTATTTTTTTTCTCATCAGATAATTTTACTTTCTCATATTCTTTTTCGTTCAGAACTATATTTTGCTGTTCCTTTTTGGTTTCTAATTCCTGTTTTTTTGTTTGAAGTTGGCGCCGAATATCTTCAATCATTGCTGCTTGTTTTTTTCTGGCTTCGGAATAATACTGGAGATATTTAACACGTTGATATGCCTGATTGAAATCAGCCGAAGCAAATAAAAACATTAGCCGTGTGTACGAATCGCGGTTTTTGTAAGAAGCAAAAATAATACGTGCATAATTATTTTTTAGAATTTTCAAATCCTGTTCTTTCTTTGATACTCCAAATTTTATTTCAGTGATGTTATCATCAAGAAGATTAATCTCTTTATTAATTGTGGCGATGAGTTCATACTGATTGCTGATTTTATTATTGAGAATAGCAAGTTGAATCATAGAGCGGTTCTTGTTTTTTTTTACTTCGTTCAACATTTTATTCTGATACTCTATTTCTTTCTGAAGTTCTTTCCTCTTACCTTCCAAGTTCTTTTTCTTTTGTGGTTGTGCAGAAAGAGGACATAAGGAATAAAAGAATAAAAAAATAAGTAAATAAGAAAACAAGAATTGTCTTACATACGTATACTTTATACTATATCTTATTATCGTTCTCATATTATTTTTTTGGTATTGTTAAATAAGTATAGGGATTGCTTCCCATTTCGTTCCTCATGGTTCGCAATGACGCTCAATTTAAACGTCATTGCGAGGGAGGAACGACCGAAGCAATCTAAAAATCTATACCAAATTAACAATGCCTTTTTTTATTTTTTTTCAATTTTTTCATAATTTGCAGGAATAGTAAATGGAAATGTTTGAGATTTATTCGCATTAACTTTAATATATTTTAAATTAATCTGAATATTTCGTTCTGCTTTAATAACAAATTTATAATTATATGGTATGAACATTTGTTTGTCAGAGGCACCAGTAAATTCAAGTTTTTGAAAATTTTCAAAATAGGCATCAAACTCTCTTCCTGAATTAAATTCTCTAAAAAGGATTCTGGAAATTTTGAATGTGCTGTCTGATAGCCAGATATTTTGTGCAGGTTCTTTCAGTTCTTTTCCTTTAATCATTACTTTTCGTAGTTTTCGTTTACGGATAGTTCCGAGCAAATAACGACATGAATCTATTCCTGCCCGTAGTTTTTCATCTTCTTCATAAAATTCAACATTGTTTCCAACGAGCAGCGACTGTAAGATTTCAAGGTCAATTTCTGTATTTAATATTTTGCCAAGTGTATCATAACTGCCCGAAAAAAAATTATTATGTACCCTATCAATGAAATGGATAGAATCTTTTGTGGCAACAATGCGCATTGCTTCTATTCCTAATGCGGGAGAAATGGATGCCCAGATGATGCTATCTTTTCGCATACGAAGCGATATTATAAAGTCAGTTTCTTTTTCATCAACAATAAAAGTTGTTTTTATTTTTCCGCTGAAAGTGTTGTAGATAACCTGATTTTGTTTGATAAGAGCGGTCAAAGTTTTTGCATTCTTACGATCTATTTTGCATTTTTCAGTGGAAGGATTCAAAAGTTTTTTTTTTGCCTTACAGGCAGAAAGAAGCAAAAGAAAAGAAATAAGAAATAAGAAGCAAAAAAAGAATTTAGATTTTACTGTTTTCATATTTAGATATGAGTAAAGGTAATAAAACATCAGGTATTATAGAGATTGTTTCCTGTCTCGCAGTCGCAATGATGAGTCCAATTTTTTAAACTGCTCAATAGAAAACAGAAAATAAGAAATTGGATTAGAGTTTAGGGCGGTTCCAAAAATTAATTTCGTCATTGCGACTGCGAGGCGTTGCTCTGAGCTTGGTAATTGAGCTTGCCGAAATTTGCCGAAGAGCACGAAGCAGGAAGCAATCTCTATTTCTACATGAAAAAACAGATTGCTTCAGTCGTTCCTCCTTCGCAATGACGTTTATT
>JAZDJJ010000031.1:0-8197 GCA_043804035.1 Bacteroidota bacterium | reverse complement strand
GGGCGGTTCCAAAAATTGATTTCGTCATTGCGACTGCGAGGCACGAAGCAGGAAGCAATCTCTATTTCTACATAAAAAAACAGATTGCTTCAGTCGTTCCTCCTTCGCAATGACGTTTATTTGTATTTTTAGAACTGCCCTTACTGTTTCAATGGTTTGAAAGGGCAGTGCAATACGCACAGGTGTTACTTTCCTGTCATCTTTATATTTTCCTTCCCAAGTTAGTTCTGTCATTAAAATATTTTTTTGTGTATCAAACCTACATAAAATTTTCAATTACATATATTTCTTCTATAAATCCTCTTTGGTGTATCACAATGGATATTAAAAATCGACTATTTATTACTTGTAGTGAGCTTGCCGAACTATCGACTATTTATTATTCAAAGAAACAAAATTATAACACGGGCTTCAGCCCTAATAAAAAGCAATTATGCTTGTAGTGAGATGGTTATTGAGCTTGCCGAAATATTGCTGAACTAAACGATTATACCAATTGAAAGTTATGGCTAAAGCCATTAGATATTGGATCATATTATTACAAAACAATGAAACAATGAAACAATTATCTTTCGTCATAAATGACGGAGTTAATAATTCTGTTTGTTCTTTAAGACGAAAATGATAAAAACCACACTCATCTCTTTTTTTGTATTTTTACTTCTGTAAAAAACTTAATATGCAAGAAAAAATACACAAACTCCTCTCCGACATAAAAGAAATAAAAATAGAGAGCAAAGAACAGTTAGAAGAATTTCGTTTAAAGTGGCTCGCAAAAAAAGGAATCGTTAATTCCCTTTTTACTGATTTTAAAAATGTTCAAAATGAAGACCGTAAAAATGTTGGCATGCTTATGAACGAATTAAAAAATTGTGTTCATGAAAAATTCAATCATTTCAATGATAATTCAGATGGGAGCGAAGAAAATTCTTCTTCTGATATTGATTTGACAAAACCTGCTGAACTAATTGCTTTTGGTTCGCGTCATCCAATTTCTATAGTAAGAAATCAGATTGTAGAAATTTTTTCCCGCATCGGATTTATCATAAAGGAAGACCGTGAGATTGAAGATGACTGGCATAACTTTTCTGCGCTCAATATGCCCGAAGACCATCCCGCACGCGATATGCAGGATACATTTTTTGTGGCATCACCTTTCCGTAAAAAAGAAACAGATGGGAAAGTTATGCTCCGCACTCACACTTCCTCTGTGCAGATTCGTGTGATGGAAAATTCTAATCCACCTATCCGTTGCATTTTTCCGGGAAGAGTTTACCGCAAAGAAAATATTTCTGCACGGGCACATTGCTTCTTTCATCAGGTAGAAGGATTATATGTGGATGAGGAAGTTTCTTTCACCGATTTAAAACAAATGCTTTTGTATTTTGCGCAAGAAATGTTTGGAGAGAAAACAAATATTCGTTTGCGTCCTTCTTATTTTCCATTTACTAAGCCGAGTGCCGAAGTAGATATTTCTTGTTTCATTTGTGGAAGCAAAGGATGTCCTGTGTGCAAGCAAAGCGGATGGGTTGAAATTCTTGGATGCGGAATGGTGCATCAGAAAGTTTTAGAGAATTGCAAAATTGACAGCAAAAAATATACGGGCTTCGCTTTTGGAATGGGCATTGAACGTATCGCTATGCTCAAATATCAAGTAAATGATATTCGTTTGTTCTATGAAAATGATATGCGTTTTTTAAATCAATTTAAAAGCGCATGAAGAAATTATTGAAATTTTATTTTTTGATAGAATTACGATGATACAAAAAATCCAACATAGAATTCAGGAGGAGATAGAAAAATTTTCTGCTGAACTTTCTGTTTCTCCTGCTGAACTTTATGAACCAATCCGCTATATGCTTTCGTTGGGTGGGAAACGAATCCGTCCGCTATTTGTGTTGATGTCTTGTGATTTGTTTGGAGGAAAAACAGAAGATGCTATTCCTTCTGCTCTCGCTATTGAACTCTTTCACAACTTCACACTTATACATGATGATATTATGGATAATGCCACACTTCGTAGAAATCATCTGACAGTGCATAGCAAATGGAACAACAGCATTGCAATCCTGAGTGGAGATGCGATGATGGTGAAAGCATATCAGAGCATTATCCGAAGCAAATTATCTCCGCAGATTTTTGATTCTATTTTATATGTCTTCAACGAAATGGCGATAAAAATTTGCGAAGGTCAGCAATGGGATTTGAACTACGAGCAGGGAAAAAAAATTTCCATCCTGCAATACAATAAAATGATAGAACTCAAGACAGCTGTTCTTTTTGCTTCCTGCATGAAAATCGGTTCGCTTATAGGAGGCGCAAAAGAAGAAGATGCAAATAATTTATATGAGTTCGGAAAAAACATAGGCATGGCTTTTCAATTACAAGATGATTTATTAGATGTTTATGGTGATACCGAAAAATTCGGAAAGCAAAAAGGGGGCGACATTATTGCAAACAAAAAAACATTCCTTTTATGTAAAGCGCAAGAACTTTGCTCTTTCAATCACCACCTAAACAAAGAACTGGAACAATGGTTGAATGTTTATCACAGCAATAAACAAGATGCATCGGAAAAAATAAAAGCAGTTACACGTATCTTTAATTCTTTAAATATTCGCGAAACAACAGAAGAAGAAATTAATTCATTCCATCGGCAAGCTGTTGAATCGCTTGAAAAAGTTTCTACACCGATAGAGAAAAAGAAAATCCTGATTGAATTTACTTCCGGATTACTAAAAAGGGAATCTTAAATAACATAGGACTTACGCACTTTATTTATTTCTCGCAGATTTGATAAACGCAAAGTATTTTCGTATTTCTTGGTGAACTTTGCGCCTTTGCGAGAGACAAAAAGTATTCTTGCGTAAGTCCTAAAATAAATTTGCGGAGAGAGGGGGATTCGAACCCCCGGTACAGTTTTAGCTGTACGACAGTTTAGCAAACTGCTCCTTTCGGCCACTCAGGCACCTCTCCTGATTTAATTACGAGTTTTCGGAATTCTAATTTTAGTACAAATTTAATTTCTTAAGTTCAAGTAGCTAATACAATTTTTACAAGAGACGAAAATACATAATATTTTACAAGACAAAAGAGAAAGAAAAAAATCTTCGCAGGCGGGGATAAAATTTAATTTTGTTCTTTCCTCTTGAAAAAAATACTGGTTCATATAAAAAATGATTTTTACATTTGCATATTCAAATCTGCCTGTGCAACACTGCAGACAGGTCAAAAATTTAATTTAATAGTTGGTCTAAAACGGGATATACTCCCCTAATATAAAGTATGAGAGCAGTCATACATATAAACAAGTTAGCGTTCATTGGAAAAAATGACAAAAAAAAACAAATATTTACTAATTCTAAAATCAATAAACTATGAGAAAATTTATTTATTCTTTAGTTGCAGTAACAATGTTGGTTGCTGCCTGTAATACATCTGCTAAAAAAGATGTAGAAAAAATAAAACAGGATTCTATTACAAAAGAAGATTCTATAAAAAAAACCTCAACTGTTACCGACATAGACGGAAATATTTATCATACCGTAGCTATTGGCACACAGGTTTGGATGAAAGAAAACTTGAAAGTAACCCACTACCGTAATAGTAACCCAATACCTAATGTAACTGATAATAAGCAATGGAGAAACCTTACAATAGGATCTTACTGCAATTATAATAACGATTCAAATAATTCAACAACTTATGGCAGATTATACAATTGGTATACAATAAACGATAGCCGAAACATAGCTCCCCCCGGCTGGCATGTGCCAACAGACGAAGAATGGACAACATTAACAGACTATTTAGGAGGCGAAAAAGGCGAATATGTGGCAGGTGGCAAACTGAAAGAAATAGGATTTACAGGTATTCCGAGTGGCTACCGTCTCGACGGACGATTCGTGGAACTTGGCAGCCACGGTTTCTGGTGGAGTTCTACGGAGTTATCGAACGTACCGGGAAGCGCCCGCTATCGAACTATGGGCTGCGAAAGTGGTGATTTATCTAATGATTGCAGCTATAAGACGAGTGGTTATTCTGTGCGTTGCTTACGGGATTAATAGACAATTTGATAATTTTTGGGATGGAACAAAGTCCGAAGAAAATTAAAAAGGATGGTAAAGTAAATAACTAACGAAATGCTAACAGGCGTTTGCTTTCAGTGGCGGGACAGTGGCTCGTAGGACAAAGAAGTAATAAATTTAAACGGCAGTGCTTCGTGGAAAATGCAGTGCTAAACACCGCCACCGAAAAGCAACCGCCGGAACGTTATGGACAAGTTTAAAAGACAAGGCGGTTCAAAATCAGGCGACCACCTAAAGTGAAAAAAAGAATAAAGTGGAAACAAGGAACCACTCAAAAAAAACAGGGAGAAATCCGAAAATCCTTAAGAGTAGGAATCAATTAAAATTAAAAAGTAAATAAAATGAAACAGTTTATATTAATAGCAACAATATTGCTTTCAATTGGAGGAGCAAATGCTCAAACAAAAGTTTACAAAGGGACATCTTCCTATAGTGGTGATGTGATATGTAATCTTTTAAATGGAAAGGTTTACAAGAAAACTTCTTCCTACAGTGGTGACATTATTTGTAATATAAGTGGGAGTAAAATTTATAATGGCACTTCTTCTTATAGCGGTGATGTATTGTATAATATTTCTGACGGAAAAGTTTATAAAGGCACTTCTTCCTACAGCGGTGACATTGTAATGACGATTAAAGATGGTAATATATAAGGGAACGTCATCTTACAGTGGAGATGTAATAGCGACAATTAGAGATGGTAAGGTTTATACAGGTAATTCTAGTTATTCAGGAGATATTAGTTTTACCGTTGATGGTTATATAACTATTGAAGAATTTGTTGCCATTTGGCAATCTGTAAAATATACCGAACAGAAATAGATTTTTGGATTTTTGCAAACAATCTTCCTGCATATTTTTCGAAAATCAAATTCTTTTGAGTATATAAAAAGAAATGTAAACAGTATTCAGAACTACAATAAAAATGTAAATTTTGCAGCAGGATTATCAACCAAAATGTGTAAACTTTTTTAAGGACGAGACAGACTGTCTCGTCCTGAAATAGGGTTACAACAAATTTGTAAACAAATGAACAGACAAAACATCACAAAAGGGGCCATCATAGATGAGTATCTGGCAGGCGAAACAACGACCTACCGAAAACCACCAAATACGACATCAGTTTTCAGACCGTTCACCAGTGGTTGCAGGTATTTCAGGGCAAAAAGCGAATTAAAAAAATAGCGGTCAAAATTACACAAACTGCTCCTTTCTGCCACTCAGGCACCTCTCCTGATTTAATTACGAGTTTCGTTGTTGAGAATTGATTATTCGTAATTCGTAATTCGTAATTCGTAATTCGTTATTCGTAATTCGTTATTCGTTATTCGTAATTCGTTATTCGTAATTCGTTATTCGTAATTCGTAATTCGTTATTCGTAATTCGTAATTCGTAATTCGTTATTCGTAATTCGTTATTCGTTATTCGTTATTCGTAATTCGTAATTCGTTATTCGTTCTATTTTTTTCTTGGTTCCTGCCAACGTTTTAAGTAATAATCAGGTCTTTCCTGAACTACTTTTTTTAAATACGATTGGCTATAATTCATATTGCTTGGGGATCTGCCACCATCTTTCCCTTCGTTAATATAGCCATCGTTATATTTAGTAACTATGGCAACATATAGTTCTTTCCATCGTTCAAATACAATATTGGCTTGATTTATAGAATAATCTGTTAAATATTGTAATGCTAATTTCGGGTTTGATTTATACAAATCAATTGCAGTTTTTTCAACAGGTGATTGTAATGCAAGAAATTTTGATTCTAATTCTTTTTGAACAATCTGAATATCTTTAATAATATATGAATATTTACTATAAGCATAATTAGCCACTAAATTGAAAACCCATACAGGCGAATCCCACGAAAATTTTAATACATCTGCTTTTTGATAAGCCGCTGGTGGTTCTGTGATTCCACAATACAGTGGCATGTAGCAGTTAGAATACGTATCATCTACCGAATACCAGAATATGCCACCGATAGCGTTTGGAAAAAATGAACGCGATTGTGAAACAAAAGAAAAAGCCGTTTGCTGAGTAGATACAGAACGTTCCCACATATAACTATTAATAGTATCACCTTCTATTTTCCACTCTAATGGCTTCCATCGGTAAGGGCAGCCATAAGGACCGGCAGCTAATCCCTTGGTCATATCAAATTCAGTTCCTTCAAAATGATCACGCATCAGCGCCATTACATCCTCAACACCAATTTTTTTATCCGGCTTAATAAACAAAGGATATGGTTCAGCATCTTTTACTGCACGCCAATAATCAGTTGAGAAATTTTGTGACGGAGCAACACATTGAAATATTCTCCAAACACGATTTTCACAACACAAAAGTGCCCCGGGAGTGAGCGGACAATAAGCATCAACAAAACTAAATGGCTTACCCGGTTTTGAGTATCCTTTTTTTTCTGCAAAGCTGAACAAATCTGCAGAATACAAACAATCTTTATCGTTCAGAGGTACTTCACGAATACGGGATTGATTAGCATGAACACAGATATATCCATCAGGAACTTTGCGTGCTACCCACAGAGCACCTTTTTCATTTTCTTTTCCTTTTCCTATCATCTCTAATATCCATACTTCGTTAGGATCAGATATAGAAAATGATTCTCCTTCACTGACATAACCATACTCTGCAACCAAATTGGTCATCACCTTAATGGCTTCTCTGGCTGTTGTTGCACGTTGAAGTGCAATATACATCAAACTTCCATAATCAAGAACACCTTTGGAATTATACAATTCTTCTCTTCCTCCAAAAGTTGTTTCTCCAATAGATAACTGAAATTCATTTATATTTCCTACTACCTGATAAGTATGAGATGCTTGTTTTATTTTTCCTAAAAATTTTCCTGTATCCCATTCATAAATATCCAACGAATCATTCGGGTTCCAATCTTTTGCCGGGAAAAAATATAACGGAGCCATAAATCCTTTAGAGTCCACGTTATAGGAAATAAATACTGAACCATCTTTGCTCGCACCTTTTGACACTAAAATATTTGTGCAAGAATATGATTTATGACAAACACAAGATAACATTGTTGCTATGAACAATATAAAGATTGATTTTTTCATGTGAAAATTATTTAAGGATTATTGAAATAATCAAATACCTTTTTTAGTAGTTGTATTTACTTGTGAAAACAGACCTTTAAGAATTTCAAAACTTTTAAAAGTACTCGGGAAAGTATTAGAATTTTGAACGGGAACGTCTTTTTGTTAGTATTTTGTATCCCACTGTCAGCATAGCAAACATATAGGCATCTTTATCCTTTGGATCACCTCTCTGGCACCCTTCGCATACCGATTCGGGACGCGCACCTTTTCCTTGTGAGGGATCAGCAAAATAAACTGCCATAGGATCTGCACCGGATGCAATCAATGTTTGTGTAGCATAATTAGTGCTCACATCATCAATATAGTCAGTAAATGTTTTGCGCATACTGAGTTCAAAGCCAACGCTCCAATATCTGTCAACTGCAAAACTCATTCCGCCACCCACAGCAATAAGTTCATTGACACGTGAATATTTTTTCTTTCCCGGAATAATTCCTTGTCCTTCTGTTCCTAATGGCTGCAAAGCATGCCATTTTCCATTATATTGGGCTTTGGGATTAAAATAAAATAATCCTCCTCCGACAAACAAATATATCCGTCTGTCTTTATGTTTTACTCCTCGCACACTTTTGATTTTGTAAGCATGTCCTTTTTGCATTTCCATGAAATTGAATTCTATTTGTGTAGAAAGTTCAAAAATGGATGAACGGAAATGAATATTTCTATTGTTTCTAAATGCTTCTTTAGTGAATTCGTCACTTCCTTTTACGATACCCCAAATCAAATTATTCTTAATTGTAAAACGATCTACAATTTGATAACGGATGCTGATTGAAGCAGAGGGACGTGTTAATGCTAATTCTATATCTTTCAATCCCTGTGTGCCAGTATAATCGGCACCGCCAAGGTCGCCAAGAAAATTAGTAGCGCCTAATGAACCAATCAGTTCATACCGGTATGGTTTCTTTTTACTTTTGAATAAAGAAAATCTTTTTCTCCTCCCTTGTGCATCAACTGCAGGAGCAATGAT
>JAZDJJ010000030.1:0-4424 GCA_043804035.1 Bacteroidota bacterium | reverse complement strand
CCTATTCTTCGCCTTATTGGTGAAAATTATTGGGACGATAAAAATTATACTTGGATAAACCAAGACAATGTAGAATTACATAACTTCATTACAAATAAACTTAAGTTGGACAAAATTGACATTTTTGACGAAGTTGAAACAGAACAATAATAAGCAATAAAAATGCTACACATAAAGCAAAAACAAGGTAAGTCCCGCAAATTAGCACACAATCAAAAAGTTGTATTTATGACTTGGATCCATCCTACTAAAAAAATGGCTTTCATGATATTTCTTGCGTAAGTCCTGAACAAATATTTCGGCAAACTCAATATGAGAAAAATATGTTTTTGCGTAACAGCAGTTATTATTTATTATTCAATATACAATAATCAATAATAAATTTTTTATACTCAATTCCAATGTTTAATTTCATAGAAAAAGCAGACCACAATTTTTTTCTCTTCCTCAACGGAAATCATAATACATTTTCTGATACTATAATGTATTGGGTATCTAATAAATATTTCTGGCTTCCATTTTATGTTTTACTGCTTGCACTTGTTGTTTGGAAATTCAAAAAGAAAAGTTTGCTGATTTTTGTTTCCGTTGCTGTGCTTATTTTTGCCAGCGATCAAACATCGGTGCTAATAAAAAATTCCGTAAAACGCTATCGTCCCTGCTATAATTCTGAACTGCAAAATAAAGTTCATCTCATTGATGGATGCGGAGGGCAGTATGGATTTGTTTCTTCTCACACAGCAAACTCTTTTGCACTGGCTACATTTCTGAGTTTACTTTTTATCAAAAAAAGAAAATCCATTTTCATAAGAGAAAGACATGAAAAATCTTTTGCTATTGTAATGTTCTTTTGGGCTGCATTGGTTTCTTATAGTCGCATTGCAGAAGGAGTGCATTATCCGTTAGATATTCTTGGAGGAGCGATGCTTGGAATATTTATTGGAATGATAAGTCATAAAATATATTTTCGTCTATGAAAATCCTTTATTATTCTCCACATCCTAATTTGAATTTGCAAGATATGTCGGGATATGGCACTCACATGCGTGAAATAATTTTCGCTTTTAGAAAACTTGGACATGAAGTGCTGCCTGTAATTGCCGGTGGCATTGAAAAAAATATTTGTAGTAAAAACATTCATACCAGAGTATCATTTAAAAAAATACTAAAAAAAAGTTTTCCTTCTATTCTCTGGGAAACAGTAAAGGATATTTTTTTGTTGAGAAAAGACAAACAATTAGAAAAATTGCTTTTACAACAGATAGAGAAATTTCAACCCGATTTAATTTACGAAAGAGGTAGTTATCTTCAGATTTCCGGTTGTATGGCATCGTATAAAAAAAAAATAAAACATATTATAGAAATTAATGCGCCTTATGGTGAAGAACGTTTATCAATGCAGGGAAAATCATTATTAAATTTCATGTCTGACCACATTGAAAAAAAACAAATTGAGTTATCTGAAAAAGTAGTTGTTGTTTCTTCTGCATTAAAAAAATATTTTTCCGAAAAACATAAAATAGATGAGAAAAAATTTATTATCACTCCAAATGCAGTTAATGCTGAAAAATTAAAAACAGATGAAAATAAAATCAGAGATTTAACAGAGAAATTTCAATTGAATAAAAACTTCGTAATTGGTTTTGTCGGGTCAATTTTTCCATATCACGGAGTAGATATTCTCATAAAATCTTTTCACAAAGTTAAAGAAATACAGAACAATTGTAAATTATTAATTGTCGGAGATGGAGAAACACTGCCATTATTAGAAGCGTTATCTAAAAAATTAGGACTTACAGATTCTGTTATTTTTACCGGCAATATTTCTCATTCGGATATTTCTAATTATATTGAATTAATGAATATCTGTGTACTGCCAAAAACAAATTGGTATTGTTCTCCTGTTAAAATCTTTGAATACGGGTTTTTTGGAAAAGCAATTATTGCGCCGAATAATGTTCCTTTGAAGGATGTGATAACAGATGGAGAAAGCGGATTATTGATAAATCCCAATGTTGAAGAATTATCATCGGCAATTTTAAAATTGCTTAATGATGCAGTACTAAGAAAAAAAATTGAAAATAATTTTCAAAGAAAAGTACATGAAGAACATTCCTGGGAAAAAATGGCAGTAAAAATTCTTTCACAAATCTGAAAATGAAAATTGCTCTCTTTACCGATGGAATTTCTCCTTTTGTGATTGGAGGAATGCAAAAACATTCTTACTATCTTGCAAAATATCTTGCAAAAAATTCTATTTATGTGCATCTCTATCATACTCCCTTTCATTCTCCACGCTCTGAAGAAATGATTCGCCTTTCTTGTTTTACTGATGAGGAAAAAAAATATATCACCGCCGAACTAATAGATTTTCCAAAGTTCTATTCATTTCCCGGGCATTACTTATACGAATCTTACGTTTACTCCTGCCGCATCTATAAAAAATTTCTACAAAATCCCGATGTGGATTTTATTTATGCCAAGGGCTTTACTGCATGGAAATTATTAGAAGAAAAACGGAAAGGGAAAAAAAATTCTCCCATAGGAGTAAACTTTCATGGAATGAATATGTTTGACAAGGCATATTCTATCAAATCAAAACTTGAACAATGGTTATTGCGTCCGCCTGTAAATTTTAATCTCACTCATGCTGACTATGTATTTTCTTATGGAGGAAAAATAACGAACCTGCTTATTTCAAAGACAAAAATTTCTAAAAAAAAAATTATAGAAGTTCCTGCTGGTATTGAGAAATCGTGGTTAATTGATAACATCAATCCTCCTGCTGATATACGAAAATTTATTTTTATTGGCAGATACGATAAAATTAAAGGGATACAGGAATTATTACAAGTCATACGCAATTTCAAAAAAAAATCTTTTCAAAATGAAAACGTGGCTTTTGAATTTCACTTTATAGGACCTATTCTTGAACATATTTCTATTCCGCAAATTAACAAAGATGATAGTGGTGTGACTGTAATTTATCACGGTAATATATCCGATTCTGAAAAAATAAAATTCATTCTTCGCGGATGTGATGTGCTGGTTCTTCCAAGTTATTCTGAAGGAATGCCCAATGTAATTCTTGAATCTATGGCAAGTGGATTGGCAATTATTGCAACGGATGTTGGTGCAGTAAATCTTTTGGTTTCATCTGATAACGGATGGCTTATTGAAAAATGTTCTATGAAAGCAATTACGGATGCAATGCTTGACGCTATTTCTCTTCCCAATGAAAAACTATCTTTGATGAAAGAAAAATCCTTGACCAAAATAAAAAATAACTTTTTGTGGGAAAATATTGCAGAGGTTCTTATATGCAAAATTAAAGAGGTGGTTTCTTAAGTGCGGTTCCAAAAATTGATTTCGTCATTGCGACTGCGAGGCACGAAGCAGGAAGCAATCTCTATTTCTACATGAAAAAACAGATTGCTTCAGTCGTTCCTCCTTCGCAATGACGTTTATTTGTATTTTTAGAACTGCCCTTATAAAGTCATCTCAATCATTTGTACATTTCCTTCAATCATTTGTACATTTCCCTCAATCATTTGTACATTTCCTTCAATCATTTGTACATTTCCCTCAATCATTTGTACATTTCCCTCAATCATTTGTACATTTCCCTCAAGCATTTGTACATTTCCTTCAAGCATTTATAAAGTCATCTCAATGCTAATCGCTTTCATCTCAATAACTCACACATTCATTGCAATTTCATCGTTTTTTATCGTTTATTAAGAAACAATCGTTGTAATCACATCGCTCCACAATGGCTGTTCGCTGCCTATCTCTACTGTTGGCTTGCCATGAATAATGGGAACTATGGCGGCAAAACGAAAGCTATAATTAGTTCCGCTTTTCAAGTTCGTAATAATTACTTCTGCGCCAATGGTAACTATTGGAAATGACCATGTCTTTGCGTCATCATCAGACCACTGCCATAGATATGCTGTTCTTACCCCTGCTGAAACTGTGCGCAAATGCACCTGCTTTTCGCTCATTTTTACCACTTCAAAAGAGCGCTGGTGTGGAGTAAATGCTTTTTTTATCTTAAACCCGACACTATCAATAATCATCATAGCAATTGCTGAATCGCCTGCTGCTTTTTTATTGGCAAGTCCTTCTACAAAACGAGCCGTGTCAAGGAGAGTGTTCTGCACAGTAGCGGATTGGTTAAGTTCTAATGCTGTCAGGGCTCCCGATTTGTTCATTTCACGGGTAATGTGTGTAGTTTCTAATGCAGTTGCCTGCGAAAGCATATCGGCAATGGATACAGGCATTTTGGCAAGGTCGGCAGGAAGAAAATTTGGATTGCCTGTTAATCCTTTTGCGATAGCGCGCAATAAAGACACAAGATCTGGCGAATCAAGATTTCGTAAATTGAGTGCAATGAGTACTCTTTTGATAATTTTTTTCATAAA
>JAZDJJ010000029.1:0-8389 GCA_043804035.1 Bacteroidota bacterium | reverse complement strand
GGTTATACTAAATTTTTAATGGAAACAAGTTTAAGTTGCTGAAGTGGAATAAGATGTTTATTCTAAATCTTTCAAAGTTTCTAAACCCTCTTGCTTTAGCTAAAACTGCTTGTATTCTGCCGTTTGTATTTTCATGTTTCCCACTGGTGGTCTTGGTTATAAAAGCATTCATCACACCCTCGTGATGTCTTTCAAATGTTTCTACTACATTTTTTACATATTTTATTCCACTCTCTAAGGCATCTTTAATCCAATTTTCGTAAGTTGTTTTTATCTCCGATAAGTTAGTGAAAGAAAAAATGTCTTTAAAGTTTTCTCTTATTTTCCATGCTTGTGCTGTTTTCAAGTTTGCCTGATTGATAAGTTCAAAAGATGTTTGTTGTTTTGGTGTTCTGTTTTCTTTATTCTTCAACACGGTGTATTTATTGAGTTTCAACAAGGGTTCTGTTTTTACCTCTTGTCTTCGGGTTTTATCTATAGCATCTGATAATTTTCCAACGAGATGGAATTTATCATGAACTTGTGTTGCATTAGGTGCAATCTCTTTCATAGTATTGATATAGGGCTCCCACATATCTATATTTACTCGCTTTATTTGTGGATGTTTTTCTTGGTCGGTAACACTGAAAAATAATGTTTTTACATTTTCTCCTTTTCTTCCCTCTGTCATTTCTACCACATGACCTTTATCCGAATCTATCAATATGGTAGCGTAATTATGCCCGTTTAAAAAAGCTTTTTCATCCAAACTAACATTCACTAAATCCGAAACAATGCCTCGTTTTGTTAATCCATTTTCTACTGCTTCCTCCATTATGCTTCTTACAATGTAAGGACTGGTCTTATATAAATCTGCTGTGGTTTGTTGCACTTTTATTTTTTTTAATGTTTCTATAATATGGCTTGCAAACAATAAGGTATATCCTTTCATTGAATTTGCAAAAGTGGGTTGCACTGTTTTGACCTTGTTCTCTTTGTTGAGGTATCTTGGTAACCTACAACTAATAAAACATTGATATTGAAACCAACCCAAATGCTGCCAAACCCTTTCCGGTGCTAAATCATATAGCCTCCTGTATTTCCCGGATTCTAAATAAAAATCCTTATTGTATCGGATGTTTATAAATATCGTTTCTGCTTGGTCATCCTTGTCAATAGACACGATAGAATAATCCGTACTTAAGGATAACATTTCTTCTAAGAACTTATCAAAACTATTTTTTAACATATGCTTTTAAAGTTTATATTTGTCTGGCAAATTTATAAGATATTCTTATTTCTTCATTAAGAATTTACTATACCCCAAAAAAAAATAATAATAAGCAAAATATGTTTCTGCGTAACATCAGGTTAGTAATATTTTTTCTTTTTATTTTTGGCACTCGCCAATATTTGTTTCGTGACACTTTGACTATTAAATATTAGTTGGCAAGTTATTTGACTTTGCTTCGCCCAACGTGGACAAACCACAAACAAAGTATGTTAAATTAATGATAGAAAACTTTTTATGAAATACTAATTTTAATCGAAAAATTCTATGCAAGAAAAAGAAGAAACACAAAAAAAAAATATTGATGAAAACACACTCAATAACCAGAATGATAAAACAGCAGACGCATCGGTTCTTTCAAACAATGGAAATTCAACGAAAGATATCTCCGAACAAAAAACAGGTGATGAACAATCAGCAATAAAAGAGATAGAAACAAAACTTGCTGAAACAAATGACAAATACATTCGCCTTTATGCTGATTTTGAAAATTACAGGAAACGTATTACGAAAGAACGAATTGACCTGATTAAGTTTGCCGGTGAAGACATTTTCATACAACTGCTTCCTGTGATAGATGATTTTGAACGTGCAATAAAAGCTGCTACGCAAGCCAAAGACATGGAAACAATAAAACAAGGCGAACAATTGATATATAATAAATTTAAAAATATACTTACACAAAATGGTCTGCAGGAAATAAATTCGGCAGGACAAATTTTTGATTCTGAACTTCACGACGCTGTTACAAATATTCCATCTCCTTCCGAAGATATGAAAGGTAAGGTGGTAGAAGAAGTTGAAAAAGGATATTATCTGAACGGAAAAGTGATAAGACATACAAAAGTGATTGTAGGAAATTAATCATTGCAATCTATAATATATAACTATTGTGACTAAAAAAAGGGACTATTATGAAATACTTGGCGTTCCGAAAAATGCGCCTATAAACGAAATAAAAAAAGCGTATCGCAAGAACGCATTGGAATTTCACCCTGACCGCAATCAAGGGAACAAACAATCTGAAGAAAAATTTAAGGAATCAGCAGAAGCGTATGAGGTATTAAGTGATGAGAATAAACGCAAACGTTATGACCAGTACGGACACGCAGGAGTTAGTAGCGGTGGATTCGGCAACGGAGGTGGTGGATTTGGACACATGGATATGAACGATATCTTTGAACGTTTCGGAGATGTTTTTGGCGGAGAGCATCCATTTGAAAATTTTTTTGGCGGGGGTTCAAAAAAAAGGGGTAGAAGAGTACATCGCGGTTCTAATCTTCGTGTAAGAGTAAAACTCACGCTGGAAGAAATTGCAACAGGTGTTGAAAAAAAAATCAAAGTCCACAAATATGTTGCCTGCGACAAATGCAGCGGAAGCGGAGCGCAAAAAGGTTCTTCATTTGGAACTTGTTCCACTTGCCACGGCACAGGACAGGTAACTCGCACACAGCAAACTATTCTCGGTTACATGCAAACAAATTCCACTTGCCCTCAATGCGGAGGCGAAGGACAAGTCATCACGGATAAATGTAAATCATGCAACGGTGATGGAATTATTCGCGGAGAAAATATTACAACTATACATATTCCTGCCGGAGTTGCCGAAGGAATGCAACTTTCTATGAGTGGCGAAGGAAATGCTGGACCACGCGGAGGTGTTCCCGGTGATTTGATTATTGCTATTGAAGAAGAGGCACATCCTCACTTGAAACGTGAAGGAAATAATTTATTATACAAACATTACATCAGTTTTTTAGATGCATCTCTCGGTACCAGTATAGAAATCTCTACATTAGAAGGAAAAGTAAAAGTGAAAATCAATGCCGGCACACAGCCCGGTAAAACACTTCGCCTCAAAGGTAAAGGGCTCCCTGATATGAATGGATATGGCAGAGGCGACCTTTTTGTTATCGTAGATGTATGGGTGCCACAGCATCTTTCTTCCGAAGAGAAAAAACTTTTAGAGAAACTTAAAGATTCTCCTAACTTTCATCCCGATACAAATAAAACAGATAAAGATTTTTTTGACAGAATGAAAGAATATTTTGAGTAATCTTCATATACTAACTTAAACCTGACAATCACATAAACTTATTTCAAAAATTCAAATGGAAATATTTGAGATTATTCTTCCAGCCATTCCTTCAGCAGGACTTTACTTTTTTACCACTACCAGTGGAGTACGATATGAAGTTCGTTTCGGCAGAAAGAAAGATAATATCCTACATGTTACTATTGTATTTGGAGTGATTAATGATGAATACGAAGGCGAAGAATATGTGGTAACTAATAAAGGCGAAATATACAGCGTAATGGCTACTATAGCGAAAATCGTTCGCATATTCATTGCCAAACATCCCAACGTAATGATATATGAGTTTACCGGATTAGAACGCAAAGGAGAAGATAAAGAAAATGCTGCGCGTATCAATCTTTATAAACGATACTTCCCTGTTGTTTTTCCATCTTCTGAAGAATGGGAATTTTCCGTGAAAGGGAACACAGCATTGGTAACGAGAGAGGAAAAAATTCTGTGTTATCTCTATTTTTTTCCTGCTCGTGGATGATATTTCATAATAGTATCTCGCAAAAATTTTCTGTCTAAATGAGTATAAATTTCGGTAGTAGTGATGCTTTCATGTCCGAGCATTTCCTGAACGGAACGTAGGTCGGCACCATTTTCAACGAGATGAGTTGCGAATGAATGTCTAAAAGTATGCGGACTCACATGTTTCTTTAATCCAATTTTTTGAGCAAGATTTTTAATGATGATAAAAACCATTACCGTAGTAAGTTTTTTTCCTCGCCTGTTTAGGAAAAGAAAATCCTCAAATCCTTTTTGCACCTTGTCATGAACGCGGATTTCATTTTTGTAGATGTTAATGTATTTTATCGCTATACTGCCAATCGGAATCAACCGTTGTTTGTTTCCCTTCCCAGTTACTCGCACAAATCCTGTGTCAAAAAACAAATCGGAGATTTTTAGATTCACTAATTCGCTCACACGTAATCCACAACTGTAAAGTGTTTCAATCATAGTGCGATTACGGTGCCCTTCCGGCAACGACAAATCAATTGCATTGAGCAATCTGTCAATGTCATCTATATTCAAAACATCAGGGAGTTTTCTTCCTAATCTTGGTGTTTCCAAAAGTTCGGTAGGATTTTTTGAAACCATATTTTCAAGGAGAAGATATTTATAAAATGCCCGTATTCCCGAAATTACTCTTGACTGCGTAGTTGCTTTCCTATCCAATTCATTGAGCCATTTAAGAAACTCTGTTATATGAGCGCGTTCAATTTTTTCAGGAGACAAATCATATTTTTTATCTACAAGAAATCTAACAAAACATTGTACATCTTCGGTGTACGCTACAATAGAATTTTTTGAAAGCGATTTTTCTAATCGCAGAAAAGATTGAAATCCTTTTATAGTGATAGACCACTGCATATTTTAATTTTTTTTAAACAAAATAATACAAAATTACAAAATCCTTAAAGTGTTTTTTATATTTTAGTATGTTCGTATAAATTTATCGTTTGTAATATTATGAAATTGATAATCATCAATGGTCCCAATTTGAATCTTCTTGGAATGAGAGAACCATCGGTTTATGGAAATCAATCCTTTGCTGATTATTTAATTGAACTCAAAAAAAAAACCTCTTACGCACTATGGCAGATAGATTATTTTCAGAGCAATGTTGAAGGAGAAATCATAAACAAAATTCATGAAGTTGGATTTTCTTATGATGGAATCATTTTAAATGCTGGCGGATATACACACACTTCTGTTGCCATTGCAGATGCCATTTCTTCCATTAAAACACCTGTCATTGAAGTACATATTTCAAATATTTATGCGCGTGAAAAATTTCGTCACAATTCTCTTATTGCCGGAAAATGTAAAGGAAGTATTTCGGGATTTGGTTTGGATTCTTACCGATTGGCGATAGAGAGTTTTTGTAATTAACATGAAAATTTTCTATAATAAAATATTACTCCTTGTTTTTTTTTCTCTTCTCTTTGGAAAATGGATGTATCTGCCTGTCGGCAATCAGGTATTTGCACAAACAAAAAAAATAGAAATTATTCATGCTAATTCATTTGAGTTTGACGAAAAACTTGGCAAGAATGTAAAACGTCTGATAGGTAATGTAAAATTTAAACATGAAGGTATCCTGATGTTTTGCGACAGTGCTTACTTCTATCCAAATAATTCTTTAGATGCATTCGGAAATATTCATATTCAACAAGGCGATACAATCAATATAACGGGACAGTTATTAAAGTATGATGGTAATACACGAAAAGCAGAATTGCAAAAAAATATTCGTCTCATAGATAAGGATATGACACTCACTACCGACCTGCTTTTTTATGATTTAAGTTCTTCTTCTTCGACTTACTATAACGGAGGTACAATCATCAGCAAACAAAATACATTGACAAGCGAACGGGGATATTATTTTCCTAAAAACAAAGAATTTTCTTTTTGTAAAAAGGTAGTACTTACAAATCCGGAATATGTGATGAATTGTGATACGCTTCTTTACAACACGAATACAAAAATTGCTTTCTTCTATGGACCTTCCAAAATTAAAAATAATGAGAATCTTATTTATTGCGAAAATGGTTGGTACGATACAGATAAAAATATTTCACAGTTCAGTAAAAATTCATATCTCATCACCCGCGGGCAAAAACTGAAAAGCGACAGTTTGTTATATGACAAAAAAAAAGGAATAGGAAAAGCATTCGGCAATGTGATGATTATTGATACATCTGAAAACGTAATGATTACCGGAAACAAAGCTATGTACATGGAGCAAATAGAAAATTCAATAATCACCGGAAATATTTTGCTGAAACAATATTATAATTCGGATACACTTTTTCTTCATGCCGATACTTTAAGAACTGTATATGAACATCCTATTAAGCGAAATGAAAAAACCGGAAAATATATAAAAGATACAGCGGAAACATGGAAAGTATTATATGCTTATCATAAAGTAAAATTCTTTAAAGATGATTTGCAGGGAAAATGCGATTCGTTAGTTTATTCTTACAAGGACTCTACGATGCGCCTGTTCAGAGAACCTGTGCTTTGGTCAGAAGAAAATCAATTAACTGCTGAAAAAATAAATATCAAAATCAGCAATGGCGAAATTAAAAAATTGTTTTTGAAAAATACAGCATTCATAATTTCAAAAGTTGAAATTGAGGAACGAAATACGGATTCTTCAATCATAAAAAATTCCTCAAAACGATTTGACCAGATAAAAGGTAAAGAAATGACAGGGTATTTTCACGAAAATAAACTCAGAAAAATTAAAGTGGAAGGAAACGGGCAAACTATTTATTATGCAAAAGATAAAATCGGACTAATAGGAGTTAACAAAGCAGATTGCAGTGATTTGCTGATACACATAAAAGAAAATAAAGTTGATAAGATTATTTTTTTTAACAAACCTGATGCAACATTGTATCCCATAAATGAACTCAGTATAAATGAACTGCTGCTGAAAGATTTTGTTTGGAAAATAAATGAACGTCCGAAACAAAAAGAAGATATTTTCCATTGAAAAATTATTTACTTTTGCATTCTTAATTGCCCGGGTGGTGGAATTGGTAGACACGTACGTTTGAGGGGCGTATGCCGAAAGGTGTGCTGGTTCAAGTCCAGTCCCGGGTACTTTTTTGTAGAGTTATTACCTGATATTTTTAATGTGGGATGTAGAATAAAAAAAATACCTAATATTCTGCATTCTTAAAATTTGAGATTTCATCCTCTCCTCTGAAAAAATTTCGGGGTGTAGCGAAGCCCGGTATCGCGCCACGTTCGGGACGTGGAGATCGGAGGTTCGAATCCTCTCGCCCCGACATAATCCTTGCCGCGGGAGTAGCTCAGGGGTAGAGCTTCAGTTTCCCAAACTGAAGGTCGCGGGTTCAAATCCCGTCTCCCGCTCAAATGATAATCAGTTTATGTCTGTTGGCGAATCGCCCCATTGTCTTTTTACTTTTGCTATGAGCAAATAATCGCGATATTGGGCAATGGCTTTGCTTTGCTTTTGTTCAGCTTGCTGTAAATTGATAAGAGCTTCTTCTTCTTCCTCACATGCTTTTTTAAAAATTTCACCTTGTTTTTTTAATTCAATAACACTTTGTGTAAATTCATTTGGCATTTTTGTCATATCTTCTTTATGCTTTTCAAGTACTGCCATAAATTCTTCAAACCAACTTAATTGATCTTTGGCATTGTTGGGTTTAAAATCCATATAGTCAATTTTACATTCATCACAATGGTAATTGTTGCACATATAACCGTGCTCGCTTTTTTCTTCTCCAATTGGGTTTCGCTCTTTTTCAATATTACATTTAGGACAATTTGTACGGATTGGCTTTTGTTTTATTTCTTCTCTGTTTTTTCGTTCGAGTGAAATGCTTTTGAGCATAGTTTCTCCTTTGTCAAGTAATTCCATTATTTGAATGTCATCGGGATGCAAACCACCTTGACGAATTTTTGTGTTTTCATATTGTCTGCGATGATAAAAAATGAGCGAAAGCAATTCTTTCTCATCTTTATCAAGATATTTTTCTAAGTCCTTCATGATTTTTAATGGGATTATATCCTATTTTGAATCAACTATTGATTTCTAATTTGAATATGCAAATGTAAAAATCATTTTTCTATAAATCCTTTTTGATTTGTTCGTCATGGCTGGCTTGACTCGCCATCAATAAAGTCCTCCCCATCTGGTCTGGATTTAATTTGTTTGGATGCATTATAATCCCGACCAAAAAATAAACGGATTTGCAATCCGCAATTTTATTTTACATTTCGCATTTTACATTTCGCATTTTACATTTCGCATTTTACATTTTACATTTTACATTTTACATTTCGTATTTTACATTTTACATTTTACATTTTATATTTTATATTTTACATTTCGCATTTTACATTTTACATTTTACATTTCGCATTTTACATTTCGCATTTTACATTTTACATTTTACATTTCGCATTTTACATTTCGCATTTTACATTTCGCATTTTACATTTTACATTTTACATTTCGCATTTTACATTTCGCATTTTACATTTTACAT
>JAZDJJ010000028.1:0-29203 GCA_043804035.1 Bacteroidota bacterium | reverse complement strand
ATTTGCCGGGTTTGAATATAAATACCTCGGTAATATCGGTATCAGTATGATGACAAACGGATACTTTGGAAAACTGTATGCTTCTGCACAGGCAAAAGTACGTTTTGATTTTCCTTTCAGCATTCCTTTTTACATTGAACCGGAATTAACATTTAATCGCTGGGATTTTTATAAAAGCAATTATCTTTTTTTTGAAGATGTGAAACCAGCATATCTTATACAGAAGGATCAATGCGCATTTTTGAATCTGGCAACACCAGTTAGTAACAAAGACAAATTGGTTTTAGGAGGTGGCATGGCAACAACCATTGACGATTATTATCAGACCGATAGATTTAACAAAAAAGATACTGCCGACCGTACATCATTTAATTTTGTTACATCTTATCTTCATTTTGAACGAAACACTCTGAATAGAAAACAATATGCCACGCAAGGAACATTAACTTTATTGAAAATAAAATACATCTATGGAGAAGAATACACACAGCCGGGTTCTACTTCTGCACTGCTGCCCACCAGAACGATTCACGAATGGCCACAATTAAAATTTGTAGTGGATAAATACTACAAACAAAAAGGCACACTCAGGATGGGAATGTATACAGAAGTAGTTTATTCCACTCAGCCACTGTTTAATAATTATACCGCAGCAATCCTCTCTTCGCCTGCTTTTCAGCCGCTTACTGAAAGCAAAACATTATTTCAGTCAAACTTTAGGGCGCATGCTTATTTTGCTTTCGGAATAAAAAACATCATCACATTTAAAAATAGAATAGACCTTCGGGTAGAAGCATATTACTATCAGCCGTATATGGAAATACAAAAAGGACCAAACAATATACCTGAATATTCAAATCCATTTATCAGAAGATATTTTATCGGATCCGCCGCTCTTGTCGGACACACGCCAATTGGACCAATCAGCATTAACATAAATTATTATCACAAAGAAAAAGAACCGTTCTCATTCTTGTTTCATTTTGGATACATAATCTTTAATCAAAAATCTACGGACTAAAATATTATTGAATAAATTTTTCGTCATGCTAAAACATCTCTCCATACAAAATTATGTGCTTATTGATAAAATTGAAATTGATTTGCCCGATGGACTTACTATTATCACAGGAGAAACAGGAACAGGAAAATCAATTCTTCTTGGTGCTCTTGCACTTCTTGTTGGAGAAAGAACAGACACTTCTGTGCTGTTAAATAAAACACACAAATGTATCGTTGAAGGTATTTTTGATATCAGTAATTATTCACTCAAAAAATTTTTTCACTCAAACGCATTGGATTATGAAAACAATACGGTAATCAGAAGAGAAATAAGTTCCGAAGGAAAGTCACGTGCATTTATTAATGATACTCCGGTTGCACTGAACTTGTTGAAAGAATTAGGTGCTCAACTTGTTGATATTCACTCTCAGCATGAAATACTTTTGCTGAACGATACTGATTTTCATCTCTCTGTTATTGATTCATTTACACAACATACAGCCGTTGTCAATGAATACAGAATCGGTTTTAATAAATATAAAGAAACAGAAAGAATGTTAAACGAATTATTGGAGAAAGAAAAACAATCCAAACGCGATATAGATTATTGGCAATTTCAGTTTGATGAATTGGAGCATGCAAATCTTCAGTTAGGAGAACAGGAAAAAATAGAAACGGATATGAAAGTGTTGAATAATTTCGAAAAAATAAAATTATCTCTTGAAAAAGCAGCAATATTACTTAGTGAAAGTGAAATAAATATTTTATCTTCTCTCGGCGAAGCAAAACAATTGCTTTTATCAATTGCTGAATTTAATTCTTCATATAATGAATTGCTTTCCCGTCTCAATAGTTCATATATTGAATTATCAGATATTACCAATGAAATAGAAAATACTGCTGAACACATTTTTTATGATCCTTCGCATGCCGAAGAATTGACTAACCGCATAAATACTATTTTCAGTTTACAGAAAAAACATCAAGTGAATTCAGTGGAGGAATTACTGGCGATAAAGATTAAGATTGAGAATCGTCTGAAAGATATTTTATCGCTTGAAAAAGAAATAAACGTGCTTCAATTAGAAAAAGAAAAACTTTATCAGAAATTATTTTTATTTGCCAAAAAAATTTCAACAGACAGAAAAAAATCTTTTGTCAAATTAGAAAAAGACATAAGCGTATTGCTTTCAGCACTTGCCATGCCGAACGCGCAATTCCACATAGAACATCTTTTATTAGATACGATGACAGAGAGCGGAATAGATAAAATAAAATTTCTGTTCTCGGCAAATAAAGGCAGTGCCATGAAAGAAATCAGTAAAATAGCTTCGGGGGGTGAACTTTCACGATTGATGCTCAGCATTAAATATCTCGTAGCCAAAAATACTGCGCTGCCTTCCATTATTTTTGATGAAATTGATTCAGGTGTTAGTGGTGAAATTGCAGGTAAAGTAGGAAAAATGATTCTCGGAATGTCAGAGAATATGCAGGTGATTGCGATAACTCATCTTCCGCAAATAGCAAGTAAGGGAAATTCTCATTTCACAATATTTAAAGAAGAATACGGGAATAAAACAATTACGAATATCAAACTGCTTAATAGGGAAGAGCGTGTAAAAGAAATTGCATCTATGCTGAGTGAAGGAAAACTCACTGGGGCATCCATGAAAAATGCGAAAGAATTAATGGGAATTGTATGAATCATAATGACTGACTGAACTTAATTATTTCTGTCGCAAGATTATTCCATGAATACAGTGATTTTGTTTTCATGATTTCATTTTGAAATTCTGTTTTTAGATTTCCTATGAAATATTTTCTTATTGCTTCTGCTATCATTTCGGAATCCGATGAATCAATTATCAATCCGTTTTTATTATGATGAATAGTTTCTTTAAGTCCGCCAACATTTGTTGCAATTACAGGAATATCAAAATGATAAGCAATGGAAGTTATGCCACTTTGCGTAGCAGATTTATATGGAAGCACGCACACATCTGCTGCTGAAAAGAAAAGAGGAACATTGTCATCACTGATATAGCGAATGTGCAGAGAAATTTTATCCTTAACTCCAAACTGATTTATTTGTTGTTGATATTTTTCAAATGAACCGTAAACTTCTCCGCAAATTAAAAGTAAATATTCATCATCTAATTTACTCATTGCTTCTATCAGTAAATCAAGTCCTTTGTAGTCCCTGATGAAGCCAAAAAAAAGAATAACTTTTTTATTCTTTGTGATATTTAATTTTTTCCTCGCTTCAATAAAATCAATTTTATTTCCGAAATGATTATAGAGTGGGTGAGGATGAAGAATATATTTTGCATTAGGCAGAAAAGAAAGTAAGTCATTTTTTACTGTATCACTCATCAACACAAAACCGTGATTTTGTTTCAGAAAATATTTTGTGAACGATTTATCAAAAAATCTTTTCTCATGAGGAATTACATTATCAAGAATTGTAATCACCTTTGACTGCTTCTTTAATTTTTTTGCAACTGTTCCAAGTGAAGGCGACATGTAGGACATCCAATATTTCATCAGCAGAATATCAGGAGAGAAATTCCGGATTTTATTTGCGGTAGAATAATAAGTGAAAGGATTCAACGTATCAAGAATTCTATCGGAAGGAATTTTATCAACGTTATCTTTTTCAGTTACCATTTGTGTTTCTCCCGGAAAAAGAAAGTCAGGATATTGGCGAGTGAATGTGAATGATTTTATTGTATGTTCTTTTTCAAAAGCACGATAAAGTGATGCATTGAATTGTGCAATACCACCACGAAAAGGATAAAAAGTGGAGAGATAAGCGAGTTTCATGTTTTTGGATTACACAAATTTTTTTATAGAAGAAAAAATCTTTTCTACAGAAATATCTTTCATACAATGTCTTTCTCTTTTACAAGTATTTCCATAGTAGCAATCGCATCCTGATGTTGGTTCAACAATAACTCCGTTGTCATATAAATAAAATTCGTGTTTATTAAAAATATTATTAAACAGTACAAGTGGCTTTTTCAGACCAATGGCTATGTGCATCATCATTGAAACGGCTGTAACTATTATATCGCAAACAGAAGTAAGTGCAATAAATTCCTGAAGCGGAAAAGTTCCTGCATAAAAAGCATCGGTAACTTTAGAATATTTTTTATTCATCTCATCCTCATCCGGTCCGCCAAGCAAGAGAGGAAAATAATTTTCTGTCTGAATTTTCTTAATGAGTTCAATCCAATATTCTTCGGGCAAGAGGCGAGTTGTCCATCGCTTTCCACATCCTGTATTTAATCCGATAATTTTTTTATTTCCTGCTTTATCTTTTATGTTTTTGAATTTATCAGCAAGTTTTGAATCAAAGTTTAAAAGATAATGCTCGCCTTCAAATTTCAAATCACATATCTCAAAAATTTCTTCCAGATAATTTTTCTTATTCTCTTTTGAAATATTATCAAACGCACCGGTAATAAGTTTATGCTGTGAATGAAAAGTTGCAACATCTATATGATTATTCTTCCAGATAAAACCGAATTTTTTTTCTGCTTTTACATTCTGCAAAAGCATGCATGCTTCTTTGTCTTTGTCAAGATTAATAGCAATATCGTATTCAATATTTTCTGTTTTATAAACCGAAATAAAATCAAAGTGACATATTTCATCTATCCAATCTTCAGGGAGAATTTCAGGATAATGTGTCATCCATGTGATATGAGATGATGGATAAAGTTTTCGGAATTTAACAAGTAACGGTGTAGAACGAATTACATCACCAATTGCACCGAGTTTGATGATTAGGATTTTAGTTTTTATAGGATGGTATTCATCGCAATCGCCACAAATTTTATCATGCATCTTATTTGGAATACATGGAATTTCGCCTTTGAAATATTTGCAGTTGAATTTTATTTCTGACAATCTCATGATTCAAAAGATGAAAATAAATATAAACATATCATAATCCGATTTTCTTTTTAATCTGGTATTGATTCCTATTATGAGAATTACGCAAAATCATTTCGCCAAATAGACCGATGATAAATGATTGAACACCCAGAATAATCAATAGCACTGAGAATAAAAGCAATGGTCGGTTTGAAAGCGGTTCGTTGAAAAATATTTTTTCTATGGAAAGAAAAAGAGCAATAGCAGTGCCGATAAAAAAAGATATCACTCCCATAGTTCCAAAAAAATGCATGGGTTTCTGTAAATATTTTGTAAGAAGAGAAACCGTGAGTAAATCCAAAAATCCATTAATGAACCGACTCATCCCAAATTTTGTTTTACCGTATTTTCTTTTTTGATGTTGAACAACTTTTTCACCTATCTTTTTGAATCCTGATTTGCTGGCGATAACAGGAATGTAGCGATGCATCTCTCCGAACACTTCAATATTTTTCACTACCTCTTTACGATATGCTTTGAGTCCGCAATTAAAATCGTGAAGATAAATACCTGACATTTTTCGTGTTGCCCAATTAAAAAGTTTTGTAGGAATTGTTTTACTGAGAGGATCGTATCGTTTTTGTTTCCATCCGGAAACCAAATCAAAATTATCCTGAACTATCATTTTGTAAAGCGAAGGAATTTCATCGGGAGAATCCTGCAAGTCGGCATCCATTGTGATGACAACATCTCCATGCAATGCTTCAAAACCGGTTTGCAACGCTGCCGACTTTCCATAATTTCTTCTCATGCATATTCCGTGAATGTTATTATTTTTTAGAGCAAGTGTTTCAACTTTTTCCCAAGAACCATCTGTACTTCCGTCATCAATTAAAATTATTTCGTAAGAAAAATTATTTGCATTGCAAACACGCGCAATCCAATCGCAAAGTTCAGGTATGGATTCTTCTTCATTGAAAAGAGGTATGACGATAGAGAGATTCATTGCAACAAAAATATTGATTATTTACAATCAATAAAATATTATTTTTGCATCAAGGGTAAGTCCTATATGACCAGCTCCTGTTGAATCTCCCCAGGATCGGAAGATAGCAAGGATAAAACAGTTGAGCGGTGCAATGTAGTAAGCTTGCCCTTTTTTTTATACTGAAAAAACCGGAATGAAAAAGGAATGATCACTAAACCACTACCTGTCTGCCGTCTGCACAGGCAGGCAAGTAATCAATAGGACTTACGCAAATCCATATCGTCATTGCGTAAGTCCTGTTTTATATAAGTTTCTTCTATAAATCCTTTTTAATTTTTATTCGTCTGTGTGTAATTGAAAAATTTATATAGGTTTGTAAAAATAAAATCAAATTAACCTCTTGTTCATCAGTGATTGAAGTAAACAAATCAAAATGAAATCTCATAATACTCAAACACTCATTCTCGGTCTTGGTAACGATATACTGATGGATGACGGTATCGGACCTAAATTGGTATGGTATCTTGAAAAAAAAATAAACAAACAAAATATCATATTAGATACAGCGGCAGTAGGAGGTATGGAATTGATTGAAATAATTAAAGATTATTCAAAAGTTATTATTATTGATGCCATAAAAACCAAAGACGGAATTCCCGGAAATGTTTATCATCTTACACCTTCAAATTTTCAAGAGACATCTCATATTTCAAATTTGCATGATATAAATTTTCTGATAGCCCTTCAATTAGCAAAACAACTCGGAATAGAAATTACCGAAAAAATAGACATCATAGCCATAGAGATTGTTGAAGATCGTACATTTGGAAATGAATTTACTTTTGCATTGCAAAACAAATTTGAATCAATAAAAAAACAAGTAGAAAAAATGGTTAATGCAATTATTGATTATGACGAATGAATTTTCTTTATTGCTATTAACTACTGTGTTAGTGGCTTTCACACACACATTAACCGGTCCTGATCATTATCTGCCGTTTATTGTTATATCAAAGGCAAAAAAATGGTCGTTTGCAAAAACTTTATGGTTCACAACTTTATGTGGATTAGGACACGTTGGTAGTTCCGTTCTTTTAGGATTGATTGGTATTGCATTCGGAATAGCAGTCGGCAAACTTAATTTTTTTGAAGCCATAAGAGGAAGTATTATTTCATGGATTTTTACTGCTTTCGGATTTATATATATGATATGGGGAATATGGCGTATAACACGCAATAAACCGCATAAACATTTGCATATTCATTCAGATGAAATTACTCATGAGCATGAACATACTCATTTGGAAGAACAACATGTTCACATACACGAACAAGCAAATATTACACCTTGGATACTTTTTATAATTTTTGTATTTGGTCCATGCGAACCATTGATACCAATAGTAATGTATCCTGCTGCAAAAAATAATTATACTGAAATGATAATAGTTACAATAGTATTTAGTTTGATTACTATTCTCACGATGCTCACTGTCGTGTTTATTGCCTTAAAGGGTATTAATCTTTTACCTATGAAATCTATGGAAAAATATACTCATGTTTTAGCAGGAGGAACAATATTTCTGTGCGGGTTAGGAATGTTATTTTTAGGTCTTTGAAATGTAACTTCTCAATACTTATAGGCGGTTCCAAAAATTGGTTTTAAACCACGGAGCACACAAAGTCATTTCACAAAGAACACGAAGAACTCAATAAAATCAATGCTTTGTGGACTTTGTGATTTCTTGGTGACCTTCGTGGTTAAGTGTTTTTTGTATTTTTGGAACCGCCCTTATAGGTCAGTTTCAAAGATTCAAATATTAGGCAAATTTCGGTAAAACTCAATTACCAATCTCAATTACCAAAGCATTTGCCACTATTTCGCTGATTGTTTTTATTTCTACTTTCAAATCGTATTCTTTGTTTAGTTCCATTAGTTGGTCAATACAATTATGACACGGGGTAGCAACCACTTTTGCTCCTGTTTTTCTGATTTGTTCGGCTTTAATTTTACCTGCTTTGATACGTCTTTTAGAATATTCGCTCATTGCAAGTTGTCCGCCACCGCCACCGCAACAATAATTATTTTCGCGATTAGGATACATTTCAACAAAATTATTTACTGCTTTTGATAATATAAAACGTTGCTCTTCTATGATACCACCATTTCTGACAAGATTACAAGGGTCGTGCAAGGTAGTAAGTTTATTGTTTTTTGAAGGGTCAAGTTTTATTTTATTTTCTTTAATATAATTAGAAATTATTTCTATAATAGAAACAACTTCAAATGTATATTTTTTCTTTATCCATTGCTGCCCTTCCCATTTGTATGCACGAAATCCGTGTCCGCATTCTGCTAATACAAGCGTTTTAGCGTTAAGTTTATTCATCTCATTAAAATGACGTTGTGTTAATTCTTTTGCGCCATCGTCATCGCCTACGAAATAAGGATAATTAGTAACATCATAAACATTTGTAGAGATTGTCCAGTTTTCTTTTGCGGCATAAAAAATTTTAGCCACAGCACTAATTGAAAAAGGGAAAAATTTGGGCTCACGTGGATTAAGCGTATAAACAATGTTAGCATCTTTTTTATCTAAAGGGATTGTCGCGTTTTTATCATTAACTTCCATTTGAAGGTCTTCTTCTAACCATTTAAGTGTATCAATAAATTCGTCGCGGGGGATATTCATATTGTTGCCCGATTGAAGCGCCGCGTTTGCGGTAGATATAAGTCCTTTGGGAACTTTATCCATTTTAATAAGCATAGAACGAGCCGTTCTTACCAACAAAGGAATATCTATACCAATAGAACAATGCATAGCACAACGTCCGCACATTGTACACGAGCCGAAAGCCAAGTTTGTTAAATCATCAATCATTTGTTCGTCATAATTCTTGGCGCCAACAAAACGAGGAATTACTTTACCTGCGAGAGTAAAATATCTTTTATAAATACTCGTGATTTGCTCAACCTTTTTTCCGGGGATATAACATTCATTATTATCGGATAAATAATAATGACAGGACTCGGCACATAATCCACAACGAACGCAACTGTTCAAATAAGATAACAATCTGCCGTCTAATTTGTTCTTTAGAACGTCTAACGATTTTTTTTGATTATCCAAAGATTCGTTTGTTGTCATATCTGTTTATCTTTTCGTTGGCCAAACGCCGCGTCTGCCGTAATAAATTCCTAAATATATTCGTGATGAAAAGAAATAAATTGTATGTTTTATCTTACCAATAGGAATATAAATAAATAATAATGCACCATAAATGAATAAAATTGGTATTGCTAAATTCCAAAGTAATGAGATAGTTGTAATGATTTGAAATCCGACAACAACAAGATTACTGAAATAGTCATCGGTGTTTGATAACCTTCGCAAATTAACTTTGACAATTCGTTTGATTAAAATAGAAATTCCACATACGACTGCTATACATATTGATAATACTGAAATGTAGAGAACCCATATATTAACATAGATATTAAAGAACAAAATTATCAACCAAAAGAAACATAAAAATGTACCGATATGAAAAATCATACCTGCTATGTAAGTTGGTAAATGGAGATAAGCAGATTCTTTTGATAATGGCGACATCGCTTTGGTAAAAGAATACAGAATTGCCGCTTTAACATTACCTTTTACAGGCGTGATGTCTGTTATTCTTTTGTTGACAAAAACTTTAATGAATATTAAAATGGCAGAAAGGATAAAAATTAAAAAGCCACTAACTAAAATCCAATGATAAGTTGTCATAAAGTTTAACATTTGTTATACACATCCATCGGGTTTCGGGAGACCTGCTATTTTACAGGCGCCTTTGGCGGGTCCCATCGGAAAAAGTTCATATATTTCTGATAATCTAAGGTTCGTCGTTTGACACATTTTACGAATCATCGGAGCCATATTGTGCTCTTTCCAATATTCTCTAATATAATTGATAATAGCCCAATGCTTCTCATTTAACTCACCGATACCATCTGCTTTTGCAAATAGTTTTGCTGTTTCTTCATCCCATACATCGGGACTAACAAGAAAGCCATCGCCATCTATTTCAAATTCTTTTTCGTCAATCTTTATTGTTGCCATTGTTAAAGTTTAAAGTTAAAAGTGAACAGTTAAAAGTTGGTTTTCTTCCAACCTTAATAGAAACTATCCCTCACAATTATTAACCTTATTATCTTCATATTTTAGTGTTTTCTGATAAAATTTCATAAATGTTTTATATTCCTCATCAAAACTAATTTTGCGATGGTGTTGTGGTTGATTAAGTATATATTTACAAACTTTATTCACATCCGACTTTGATACGGAAAAGGCAGAAGCCGATTCTTGCCACGCAAATGTCCCCGCAGATAATTTATTCTGATTTATAAATCGTTCTGAACTTTCGGCCACAATGGTCGCTAAATCTTCTTCGTGTATTTTGGGGAAACGAGATACAAGAAAATGAATATGTTCAGGATTAGCATATATCGCATAAAGTTTAGAATTGTGATTATTTACTATACCCGTAATGTATTTTTCTATTCTTTCACGATTTTTTTTGGAAATAATTGGAAGACGATGCAAGGTTGTGAAGACAAAATGAGTGTATAAATTTCTATATTCTATTTTCATCTTTTAATAAGGTAATAAGGTGAAATCCAATAATGTTTTTTTCTATTAAGGTTAATTGAATTGAATAAGGTTTTTTTTATTAAGGTTAATTGAACTGAATAATGTTTTTTTTCTATTCAGGTTAATTGTATTCAGCAAATCTATACAAGTATAATAATCCTTTCACTTTTTAATATTTGCAATTTCTTTCACTGCTTTTATTGTCATATCAATATGTTCTTCGGTGTTAAAAGGTCCTATGCCAAGCCGTACTGTGCCGTGTATTTTATCTGTTCCAAGTTGAGTATGTACAAGTGGTGCGCATTGCAATCCTGTTCTGCAAGCAATGTTGTAATCTACATCAAGCATCGTTCCTACATCGCTGGCTTCCATTCCTTGAATATTAAAACTCAAAACAGCAATATGATTTTCCGTACTATCTGCACAATATGTAACAATATTATCAATTTTTTGAAGTTCTTTTCTTAATTTATCCCACAATGTTATTTCTTTTTTGTAGATATTTTCAATAGTATGTTCTTTCAGCCACTTTTGACCGGCGTGAAGTCCGGCAATTCCCAATAGATTGAGTGTGCCACATTCAAGGCGGTAAGGATATTCGTCTAAATGAAACCTATGAGCCGAACGCACACCTGTTCCACCGAAACGCGAAGCACGAATGTTCAAATGTTTCCTCACACACAAGCCGCCAATACCAGTTGGACCCATCAAACATTTATGACCCGTAAAAGCCAACACATCAATGTTCATTGATTTCATATCAATATTTACGACACCCGCCGATTGACTCGCATCTAAAGCAAAGACAATGCCCGCTTCTTTACAATACTTTCCGATTTGTGCTATCGGTTGCACGGTGCCTATTACATTTGAGACGTGGTTAAGAATAACCATTCTTGTATTTTTCTTAAAAGCGTTTTTTATGTCATCGGGATTACAATATCCTTTACTATCAAATGGTATGTATGTAACTTCAATGATGCCATTGTGTTCTTTATGATACAGCGGTCTTAATACGGAGTTGTGTTCTAAATTACTTGTGATTACGTGGTCGCCTTTATTTAATATTCCATCAATAATCATATTTAAAGAATCACTTGCATTGTAGTTAAAAGTAAGCATATTCGCATCGTCTCCATTAAACAATTCCGTTAGCATTTTTCTTGTGGAATATACCATCTCTTCGGCTACTATACTCATATCATAACCCGACCTACCTGGGCTTACTCCGTAGTTTTTGTAAAAATCAAACATAAAATCATATACTTCTTTCGGCTTCGGAAATGAAGTAGCGCTATTGTCTAAATATATTATTTCTTCCATAGTTTTATTATTGAAAATTTGAAATCATTGAACAATCTTTTTGCTATTTGCTATGTTTATTTTATTAGGACTTACGCAGAGTTTTCTTATTCTGCCACAAAGGCACCAAGGCACAAAGATTCACAAAGAAATTCTGTTGAATTATTCTCTTGCAAAACAAAAACTTGGTGTCTTTGTGTCTTCGTGGCATAAATGTTAGTTTATAAATGAATGTTTGCGTAAGTCCTATTTATATTTGAAATCATTTAATTAAGCACTCTGAGTGTCAAAGTCGGAGCTATTAGTGTCAAAGTCGGAGCTATTAGTGTCAAGGTCGGAGCTATTAGTATCAAAGTCGGAGCTATTAGTATCAAGGTCAGAGCTATTAGTGCCAAAGTCGGCATTCTGAGTGTCAATTTTTATATTTTACACGACAGGCGATGTTGGAGGAACTTGTTTTTTGGTTTTGCCGGGGAACCGTTTGCTTAAATCCTCATAAATTGTTCTTGTTCCTGCGACATCACGTTCAGCGGCATTCTTTACTGATTGATAAAAAGCAAGTGCAACCGGCAGTACCCTCAATTCCTGCTTCCATACAAGTATCTTCCATTTTTTGCACCAATGGTTTGAGCCATTGCAAAATGTCTGTGAGGTCTTTAGACAATAAATAATCTTTATTTGCTTCTATCATATCAACAGTTCCCGGCACTAACAAAGGATTATCTTTGGCATATTCCAACACTTTTTCTACAAAGGGCAATGTTTTTTCGCCAAGTTTAACTCCGCTCATGCGTTCTTCATTAGTAAGTGAGATAAGAAAAGGCATCTTATTGCTTAATGCTTGAATGGTCGTTTGCATAAACGCTTTGTCAGCAGGAGTAATGGCTGCCGAGACCACATTTTTTACTGCTTTCATAATGTTTAAATATTAGTTAATGAATTTGTGAATAAAAAAGTAAAGATAAAATAGTTTTTGATAACAAATATTCATTAGTGTAGTTTCAAAAATACAAATTAACATCATTGCAAGAGTTGCCTAAAGCAACTCACCTTTTTCTGTCATTGCAATTTATCATTTCAGGATGAGGCAATATATTCAGTTATCATTTCAGAAAGCAATTATTTTTTTCAAAACGTCAGAAAATAGTTTGTCAATTTTTTTCTGTATCTCAATTGTTGCCGCAATAACTGTTGCTATTTTTACATAATGTGTGTCGTCTATTTGTTTTCCTTTACGGTCTTTCAAATATTTTCCCATTACCTGATAACCTCCAAAATGATAATTCCATATTTCAGGTGTAATGTTTTCAAAGTATTTTCCGTCATTGATGTAAATTCTTTCTTCTTTTTCGTTGTAAATAATTTTTACAATCTTATCGCTATCGCCTTTGCCATTATATTTCGCAATGGGATTATCTAATGAAGAATGCTTTAACAAGTGCAATTCAGTTAATTCATTTCCAAGTTTTGCTAATTGCTGAAATAATGAATAATCAGTTGTAAAAGGAATTTTTGGAAAATCAATTTTTAAAAACACTGCATATTTTTCACGATAGATATTGCTGTAAAGAATCGCATATATGTAATTAAAAATTTGTTCGGACTTTAATTGTTTGCTATATTTTTCCTTTAATGTTTCAAAAATATTTTCTGCAATGTTCGGTTCGGGTTCGTGCTTAGGTGGATTAAATAAATCGCCATTGCCACCGTTGCCATTGTCAGGAATACGATATAGAGGATAACAATAAGTGGCACCATTACTATCATATAATATTCGTCCTTCTAAAATAGTATCACTGATAAAAGCATGACTAAAATATTTTCCTGAAATTCTTCTTACAGAAATCAATGCCAAATTATTTTCAATCTTAATCATATTTTTCATTGTATCATAGATTGGTCTTTCAACAACCCATTTAGAATAACAAATCCATTGCTTATCAAATGGACGATAATGAACGGGAATGATTAAATTCTCCCAGTCGGTGATTTTTGCAAATTCTTTTCGGAACTTATTTAATTTGAATGTTGATGTATCTTTCAATTTGAATGTCTCTTTAATTATGTCATCATCGTATCGTTTAATATCACGGAACATTCTAATTCTTTGCTTTAATCGTTCTTCGTTTTCATCAATCGCAAAATGGTCTCTTGCGGTTACAATACCAACATTATTGATAGGAAAAATTTTATTTACACTTGGCCAGTTATTATATGATTCAATTCCTTTTGTATCTCTTGGAATAAAGAAATACCAAGGGCTTTGAGGTGATAAGGAAGTATAATTTCGTGGTTTGAAATTATGTTCCTCTAACCATTTGTATTTATCACTTCTTAATCCAAAGAGTTCTGAATGATAGACATTGTTTCCCTTTTTTCCTTTCACCTTTATGAATAGAGCTATTGAAACTCCTTGTCTGATGTCAAAAACATTTTCATCCTTACTTCCATCAGGTGCAGTTTCTTTTTTCAATGCACTTCCATGCAAATCAAGAATGTAAATCTCATTAAAAGTTTTCATTAAACTTTGTCTCATGCCTCTGAAAGTGGGATTGTCCAAATAACTATGATTGGTAATCATTCCAACAATTCCTTGTCCTGCTTTTTGAATTTTCCATTGAGCAAAACGTAAAAATTTTACATAATCATCTTGTAGCCAAAGTTTTCTTTCGCCTAATGGCTTTCCATCAACTTCATAATAGCTTTGTGCTCCATCAACATTTTGCTTCAAAAGTTTTTCAGTCCAGTCGTTAATGTTTGCAGAAATTCCCGAATAGGGCGGATTGCCAAGTATTACAAGTAAGGGTTCGTCTTTTTTAACTTTTGCTGCTAAATGACTTTCATCGCTCAATGAATTAAGTCCTGGTATTTCAGTTTGTGCAAGGTCTTCCATATCCAGAGTATTTGTAAGATATAGTTTAAACCTATCATCGTCTTGCAAATTGTAGCCGAGTTCTTCTAACAAAAAACTAATTTTTATATGTCCGATAGCATAAGGAGCCATCATTAACTCAAAAGCATAAAAATTTTTTAGTAACTGATTTTTAATAAATTTCTTTTTGCCTCCATCACCGTATTTGTTTGTAAATTCTTTAACAGCAAGTTTTATTGCTTCTGCTGGAAAAGTAAGTGTTCCACCTGCAGGGTCAAGTAATATCACTTCCTTGCTTGCAAGACCATCTTTAAGATTAAAATGCGACTTTAAAATATCATGAATGGAACGAACAATATATTTTACAACAGGTTCGGGAGTATAATACACTCCTCTTTTTTCTCGTGTAGTTGGGTCATAAATGTTTAGGAATGTTTCGTAAAAATGAATAATTGGGTCTTCGCCTTTTCCTTTTATGTAATAATCTTGAAGGATTTTATTTACATCGGCTGCTTGCAATACTTCTGCAATATCATCAACCATTACCTCCATATGTGTTGGAATTTGTCCAAGTGAAATAAATTGAAAAACGTCTCTCAATATTCCAATAGTCGGTGGAATAAGTTCATAAGCACCCTTTCTTGTAAATTCTTCTTTTGTTCTTGTCCTTGCTGCAAACAATCCATATGTAATGGTCTGCGAATAAATGTCGGCAAAATTCTTTTGAGAAAGGTTCGCAACTAAATATTGTTTGAATGCCTGATAAAAACCATAAATTTTTCCTTTTCCTTCTTCTTCCTCTTCAAGTTCTTTTGTAATTACTTCGTCTCGTAAAAACTTTGTTCTATTAGCAAGTTCAATGGCAAGATTTTCCGCAGTGTAAACTTTAGGAAAGGAAAAAGCAAAAAACTTTTCAAGAAGTGTATTAAATTTTTCTACATTTTCAACAGGTGGAACAGTTTTTAATTTTTTTGCTATAAATGCTCTGCCGATTGAAACTTTGTCAATAAGTTCTCCATTTCTATACAAACGAAATTCATAAAAATCCGTGAGAATAAGATTTGGGAATGTATTTCTGTATCTTGATAATTGCTCGGAATTTTCAATTACATCTAATTTTTCTCCGGGTTTTTTGGCTTCAATATATCCAACAATGTGTTGTTTCCCATCCCAAATACGAAAGTCAGGATTACCTGCTTCAGTTTTTTTAGGTAGTGTTGTTATTGAAATTTCTGTTCTCTCAATACTTTTTGCAAAATCAGAAAGGAAATTTACAAAATGTCCGTAGTAACTTTCTTCACGAGCATCACCTTGTGCTGTAATATTTGCTACTTCTGATAAATATTTCTTAATCATTTTTTATCTCTAATTTAAGTTGCTAAATTCAGACCTCCTGACCTTTCGTATATTTCGGCAAATTTCGGCAAAGCTCAATTACCAAGCTCAATACGAGGTTTGTGTAGTTTTGAAGATTAGTTTCATAACAACCTTATGAAACTTAACAAGTTTACACCAATAAATTTATTCCTTGCTTCCATTTAGCAAAGGTAAAATATTTTATGCGGTCTAAACGCCTAACCTATTATCATTTCTTAATATTAGGCAATTCAAGTCCATAGCCCTTTTTCTTATCTTCTCTTTTAAGAAGGAAAGCAAAAAGCAAAGCGAGCAGTCCAAATCCGGCAAAAATAAGCATAGGAATTTGATAATCGTAGGTGGTTACTTCAATTCCATCTTTCATAATTTGCCCCGTTATGCACCATTTGTTCAATATCCATCCAATTAAAAGAGGAACACCCATCAATCCCCAATTTTGAACATAAAAAATTAGTGAATACGCTGTCCCTAATTGTCTTTCGGGAATAATTTTTGGGACAGAGGGCCACATCGCAGAAGGCACAAGTGAAAATCCGATGCCAAGAATAATTATCAAAATAAATGCAACAAAAGATTGATTTAAAGAAGGAATAGCAAATAATAAATGAACTAATAAAATAATCAACGAACCGATAATCATAATTGATGCACCCTTTCCTTTTTTATCATAAATGCTTCCAAAAAGAGGAGTGAAGATAATTGTTCCGAAAGGTAATAAACCGGGAATCAATCCTGCCCAATTGTCTGAAACATTAAATTTGTTTATCATCAGATTAGTGGCATATTTAAGAAAAGGGAAAACGGCAGAATAAAATAAAACGCATAAGATAGCAAGATACCACCATCCCTTATTTTTGAGGATACTAAAAATATCATTCATTTTAAATTCTTCTTCTTCAACAGATAATTTGTTTGCAAGTTTGACATTTTTTATAGACACATCAAGTTTTTTATCTGATATAGTATAAATAATAAATGTAATTAAGCCGATACAAAGCAATATCAATCCGAACAAAACAGGAACAGAAACGTTGCCAAATATTTGAGAGACGGGCAATGCCGTTGATATTGCCAAGCCAGTACCTAATCGTGCTATCGCCACTTGAAGTCCCATTGCAAAAGCCAGCTCGTATCCTTTGAACCATTTAACAACAATTTTAGATACGGTTACACCCGCAATTTCAACGCCAACACCAAATATTGCATATCCGATAGCGGCCATTATAACTTGTGCTTTCCAACCAAACAACATCATTCCATCTAAAGAATGAGTAGAAATTGCCCAATACTTTATTGCTGTACCCGCAACCATAACTGCTGCTGCGGCAGTCCCTGTAAATCGGATACCCATTTTATCAAGGATAATACCTCCTATTATCAGGAAGAATAAAAATACATTAAACCAGCCGTAAGCACTAGTGAAAAATCCATACTCAGTGCTGCTCCATCCTAATTTCTTTTCAAGCATCTCCTGAAGTGGAGCCATAGCATCGGCTAAATAATATCCAGCGAACATGGTAAAAGAAACAATCAGCAAGGCAGTCCAACGTGCCGCTTTTGAGTCATTAAGTAATTTGTGAGTTTTTGTCATTGTTTTATATTTAATAAGGGGATTAAAGTTAATGTTTTGTTTGTTTTTCTTTGTTAAGGGCGGTTCCAAAAATTGATTTCGTCATTGCGACTGCGAAGCAGGAAGCAATCTCTATTTCTACATGAAAAAACAGATTGCTTCAGTCGTTCCTCCTTCGCAATGACGTTTATTTGTATTTTTAAAACTGCCCTAAATATGTTCTACCTTGCTTTTTCAAATGTATCGTACTTGTTTTAATATATTATCTTTAAATTGTTCTTTCAATGCGTTTTTTGTTACCAAATCTATTTTAAGTTCAAAAGTATCTTCAAGATATTTTTCAAGTGTAAAAAAATTCCATCCTATCGGTTTAGAAAACTCTACTAATATATCTATATCGCTGATTTCTGTTTGTTCATCTGTAACAAATGAACCAAAATAACCAATCTGACTGACGAAAAATTTATTAATCAGAATAGGTTTTATTTCCTTTAGTTTATTTTCTATTTCAATTTTTGTTTTCATATAAATAATTTTTTTTAACTACATCTAAACGAAATAAAAATCAAAAAAGATTGGCAGAAGATATACACTTGTTAGTAGATTTTTTTGTTATTATTTCTGAATGTTTAGGACTTACGCAAACCTGTCTGCCGTGTTCGGCACAGGCAGATCCGTATCGTCATTGCGACTGCGAGGCACGAAGCAGGAAGCAATCTTCATTTCTACATGAAAAATAGATTGATTAAATCATTTCTCCTACGCAATGACATCAGTGCGTTAGTCCTAAATTATCTGTATTTATTTTCAGCAACATTTGTTACTGCGTTAATTCCTCAAAATTTTTCCTCCTGTCAAAACACTTTGAATTCTTTCTAATGTTTTCTTTTCTCCTGTCAGAGACAAAAACGCTTCGCACTCCAAGTCCAGAAGATATTGTTCACTCACCAATGTTGGTGCTGACAAATCTCCACCGCACATTACCCAAGCGATTTTCTGAGCAATCTTTACATCATGTTCCGAAATATAATTTCCACTTTGCATAGAGTTAACGCCAATGTAAGCGAGCCCGAGTGCCTGCTTGCCGAGCACACGAATATCTTTTCTCATAACAGGTTTGCTGTAGCCCTCTTTCGCAATTTCTAAACATGCAGATTTTGCTTTAGCGAGCAAACGTGCACGCGAAACAACCACCATATCTTTTTCTTTGCGAAGATAACCCAAATCAAATGCTTCGTATGCAGAAGTAGAAACCTTCGCTTGCCCGATAGTGAAAAAACGATTGCGAAAATTATTAAGTTCAACATCGCCTTCGTGCAATTCGTCAGAAAGTCGGAGAGCAAACTCTTTTGTGCCTCCTCCGGCAGGAATAAGTCCGACACCAAACTCAACCAATCCCATATATGTTTCGGCATGCGCTACTACTTTATCGGAGTGCATACTCATCTCACAGGCACCGCCGAGAGCAAGATTGTGTGGAGCAATAACTATAGGAATGGCAGAGTACCGAATTCGCATCATCGTGTTCTGAAAAAGTTTGACAACAAATTTCAGTTCGTCCCATTCCTGTTCTACGGCAAACATAAAAATCATTCCCACATTTGCACCGGCAGAAAAATTTGCTCCTTCATTTGAAATGACGAGTCCTTGAAAATCTTTTTCTGCAATGTTAATGGCTTTGTTGATGCCTTCAATCACTTCTCCGCCTATAGAATTCATCTTGGTGTTCCATTCCAGATTTAAAATTCCATCTCCAATATCAGTAATTGTTGCACCTGAATTTTTCCAAACAGTTTTTGTCGGACGAATAATTTCAAGTGAGATATATTCTTCTGTTCCCGGAATTGATTTATTCTCTCCTTTGTTTTTCTCAGAAGCCAGAGAATAATATTTGCGCACATTATTTTCTATGCTGTAAAATGATTTTGTTCCTGTAGCAAGCATATCGTAAATCCATTTTGCAGGTTTCAGATTTGCTGCTCCCATTTCTTTCACTGTTTGTTCAACTCCCAGCGCATCCCAATATTCAAACGGACCGAGTTCCCATCCGAATCCTGCTTTCATTGCATCGTCAATCTTGTACAACTCATCCGAAATTTCGGGAATACGATTTGAAACATATTGAAATAACATGAAGAAAGATTTGCGATAAAAATCTCCCGCCTTATCTTTGCCTGTAATCAAAATTTTTAATCGGTCTTTCAAATTTTCAATTAGTTTGGCTTGCTCAAGTGTTGCGAATTTTATTTTTTGTGATGGCTTATACTCAAACGTTTTTAAATCAAGAACCAAAATTTCTGACTTCACGTCCGACATATTTCCGCCAACTGGTGAAGTAAGTTTGACCTTTTTATAGAATCCTTGTTCCGTTTTACTTCCGAACCATTTATTGTACATCATCTTTTGAATGTAAGCGGGAAGTTTGAACAAATCTTTTGCTTCATCATCGGGAAGATTTTGTGCCATTCCATTCGCAACATGAACAAGCGTATCCAATCCCACCACATCGCATGTTCTGAATGTTGCTGACTTAGGACGACCGAGAACAGGACCAGTGAGTTTGTCTACTTCTTCAACTGTGAGTTCCATTTTTTCTATAAGATGAAACGATGACATGATTCCAAATGTCCCGATACGATTGGCGATGAAAGCAGGTGTGTTTTTGCAGAGAACTGTTGTTTTGCCAAGATACAAATCTCCGTAGTGCATCAAAAAATCAATAACATCAGGCGAAGTTTTTGTGGTGGGAATTATCTCCATCAATTTCAAATATCGCGGTGGATTAAAAAAATGTGTTCCGCAAAAATGTTTCTGAAAATCATCACTTCTTCCATCTAACATCAAATGAATTGGGATTCCTGAAGTGTTAGAAGTAACGAGTGAACCCGGTTTGCGAAATTTTTCTACATTTTCAAAAACCTGTTTCTTTATATCCAGTCGCTCCACCACAACTTCAATTATCCAATCACATGAAGAAATATTTTTCATATCATCTTCAAAATTTCCTGTAGTGATTCTGTTAGCGAAAGATTTTTTGTAGATAGGCGAGGGGTTTGATTTCAGAGCAAATGCAAGAGCATCGTTCACTATTTTGTTTTTGATTCTTGATTCTTGGTTTTCATCCTTATCAGGAATATCCAAAAGAAGAACTTCCACACCAATATTAGCGAAATGACAGGCAATGCGGCTGCCCATCACACCTGAGCCAAGGACTGCTACTTTATTAATATGCCGTGTCATATAATTTGATTAACGAATCAATAAAGGTAAAAGAAAAATATCAGTAAATTTTCTCTTTTGCTTTTTCGTATTCTGCAATAATCTCTTCTACAATTTCTTTTACCGGTTTTATTTCGCGTATCATTGCACTTGCTTGTCCTATTTCCAATTCTCCTTCTTCCAGATTGCCTTCAAACATTCCTTTTTTTGCGCGTCCTTGTCCCAAAAGAATTTTAAAATCATCAGAAGTAGCTCCGCTGTCTTCGGCATTTTGAACCTGTTCTGCAAACTTATTTTTGATTAATCGTACAGGACCAATTTTCTTTAGAGTGAGAATAGTATCCCCTTCGTTCACTTCGGTGATGCGTTTTTTGAAATTATCATGGCAGGAAGATTCTAAACTTGCAGCAAAACGTGTTCCAATCTGAACGCCATCGGCTCCCAGCACCATAGCGGCAAGCATTTGTTTACCTGTGGCAATGCCTCCGGCCGCGATGAGGGGTATTTTTATTTCTTCTCTTACCATAGGAATCAGACACATCGTAGTGGTTTCTTCTTTTCCGTTGTGCCCGCCCGCTTCAAAACCCTCAGCCACCACAGCATCCACTCCTGCATCTTCCGATTTTTTAGCAAACTTCATGCTTGCTACCACATGCACAACTTTTATATCATGTTTCTTTAACCACGAAGTCCATGTCTTTGGATTTCCTGCCGAGGTAAAAACAATTTTTACTTCTTCTTCAACAATAATATTCATAATTTTTTCAATATCGGGATAGAGCATTGGCACATTCACGCCAAAGGGCTTATCAGTATTTCTCTTACATTTTCTAATATGTTCTATGAGTGTTTCAGGATGCATGGAGCCAGCGCCAATCAGTCCCAGACATCCACTGTTAGCAGCAGCCGAAGCCAGCCGCCAGCCACTTGCCCATATCATCCCCGCTTGAATGATGGGATATTGTATTTTGAAAATATCACAAATTTTATTCTTCATAAATTATTATATCTTTGTTGTAAAATTGGCGCAAGATACAAAGGGTTTTTAAATTTGTTAATTTAAATTTTTTGTTAATATGAAAAAAATTCTTTTTGCTTTTTGTTTTTCAATTCTCACATCCAGTATTTTTTCCCAGTATAAATGGGATATTGGTGCTAATATTGGTGCTGCCAATTATCTCGGTGAAATTGGTGGAAAAGAAAAAAATGCAAGAGGGTTTATTGCTGACATAAAATTTTCGCAAACCAGACCTTCACTTGGAGGATTTGTCCGTTATAAAATTCGTCGTAACATTTATTTCCGTGGGAATTTAGCGTGGAATAGAATTTCCGGGGCAGATAATCTTTCAACAAATCCCGGACGTATGGGGAGGAATCTTAGTTTCCGCAATGATATTTTAGAGGCCAGCATAATAGGACAATATACTTTTTTTAACATTACCGACTTGGGAAGAACTTATCGTTACCAGAATGATATCAGAGTATATGTTTTTACTGGAGTAACCGGATTTTATCACAATCCAGAAGCAAAATACAAAGGAAGTTGGGAAAAACTTCAGCCCCTGCATACCGAAGGACAAGGTATTATTGAGGGAGTGAAAGAATATAAATTATTTCAGTTTGCTATTCCGATGGGAGCAGGATTATTTTTTACTATTGGCAAAAGGTACCGTATTGGATGGGAGTTCAATTATAGAACTACTTTCACAGATTATTTGGATGATGTAAGTACTGTTTATCCTGCTAATCCATCTGTTCTCGGAAGTGATTTATCTCAAGCTCTTTCTAATCGTAATCCTGAATTGATATATACAGATAATACTAATTTGCCAGCGAAAGAAAATTATCTGTATGATCCTATAAATAAAGTTAATGCCAAACGTGGCAATCCAATTCATAACGATTCTTATTTGAGTACAACAATTAATGTTAGTTATGTATTGAAAAGCAGGAGTAAATTTGCTAGGACAAAGTATAGAACATATTTCAAAAGCAAGAAATACTCCAAACGTATTATCCGCGCAAAATTCTAAAAAGCCAAAAGTTCATCCAAATCTTTTTTCATACGGAATTTTCTGATGAAATTTTTACGCTTTGGCTTACAGATAAATTGAAAGGTGCCATTGGTAAAGAAAAAAATAGAAAAAAATCAATTCATATTAAGTAACGTGCCAAAAAAAATATCAGTGAATGAAAATTTGGTTTCTACATTTCAGAGAATGAAATTTTCTTTAAAGGGATTTCATCCCTTGCGGGAAAAAGCCATTAGAGAATTTGAGCGACTAAATATTCCGAATATAAAAAATGAAGAGTGGAAATATTCTGATGTATCTGCTCTTTTTAAAAACGAGTTTCATGTTTCGGATTCAATGGTTCAAGTTGAAAAAAAAGAAATTGAAAAAAAAAATTATTCCGAGCATGAATGCATTAATTATTGTTTTAATAAACGGAGTTTACTCCGAAACGTTTTCATCACAATCACATTCAGAAAAAGACGATGTGGCAATTCTTCCAAAAGAAATTATAATTTCTTCTTTCGCAAAAGCAATGGATGAAAATTCGGAAATCTTTTCAAATCATTTTTTAAAATACACTGACATCAGCACTGATGCTTTTGCTGCGATGAACACAGCATTTACATCTGATGGGGTTTTTATTTTTGTTCCCGATAACACAATCGTTAAATCTCCGATTTATATTATAAATATTATTTCTTCCAAAGAAATTTTGCTTATACAACCTCACTTTCTTTTTGTCATTGGAAAAAATTCGGAAATAAAAATTATTGATTCTATAAACACACTAAATTCAAATTCAAAAACAGTTTGCAATTCCGTTGCAGAAATTTCTGTAGGCGAAAATGCAAAAGTTCAATTTTACAAACTTCAAAATAATTGCGAAAAAGTTCATTTGATTTCTTCAGTGAATGTACATCAACAAAAAAAATCTCATTTCAACACTATTACAATTACATTGAACGGTGATTGGATACGCAATAATCTGAATATTGTAACTGATGACAACTGCGAATCGCACCTCAATGGACTATTCATCACACATGGCGCTCAGCATGTAGACAATCACACATTGGTTGACCACCGCAAGCCAAATTGCCAGAGCAATCAACTTTACAAAGGAATTCTCGGAGAACAATCAACGGGTGTGTTCAACGGAAAAATTTTTGTTAGTCGCGATGCACAAAAAACTAATGCATATCAGAGCAATAAAAATATTTTACTGAGCGATGATGCTACAATCTACACTAAACCGCAATTAGAAATTTATGCCGATGACGTGAAGTGCTCGCACGGTTCAACCACAGGACAGATAAATGAAGATGCATTGTTTTATCTTCGTTCGCGTGGATTAAACGAAGACAGTGCAAAAAATCTTTTGCTGTTTGCATTTGTTGATGATGTGATTGAGAAAATTCAAATTGAGCCGTTAAAAAATCATGTGAAAGAGTTAGTTACAAAAAAATTAAAAAAAAATAAATGATGATGGATTCTAAACTTAATGTTCAGAAAATCCGAAAAGATTTTCCCATCCTTTCCCGAAAAGTCAACGGTAAATCATTGATTTATTTAGATAACGGAGCAACAGCGCAAAAACCAAAACAAGTAATTGATGCAATCACAAAATATTATTCTGAGCAGAATGCAAACATTCACCGTGCTGTTCATCATTTGAGTCAGAATATCACTGTTGATTACGAAAATGCAAGAACAACAATTCAAAAACATATTGGCGCCAAACACGCACACGAAATAATTTTTACAAGCGGGACAACAGAAAGTATTAATCTTGTTGCAACAACTTTCGGAAAACTTTTTTCTCCATTTGGAGATAGGTTAATGCCGGGAGATGAAATTCTTATTACAGAAATGGAACATCACAGCAACATTCTTCCGTGGCAAATGTTGTGCGAAGAAAAAAATGCTGTGCTGAAAGTTGTGCCAATTACCGACAGAGGTGAGTTAGATATAGAGCAGATTGATAATTTGCTCAATAGTAAAACAAAAATTGTTGCTATAACTCATACTTCAAATACTCTTGGAACAATCAATCCGGTTAAAGAAATTATTCGCGTTGTGCGTAAAAAATCTTCTCGCCATCAAAGAAAAGTTGGTGATGAAATAATTGTTCTCGTTGATGGAGCACAGGCAATTCCTCACATGAAAGTGGATGTTCGGGATTTGGATGCGGACTTTTATTGCTTTAGCGGGCATAAAGTTTTTGGTCCAACTGGTATTGGTGTTCTCTACGGAAAAGAAAAATTGTTACGCAAACTTCCAAACTATCAGGTTGGTGGCGGGACAATAAAAACCGTTTCGTTTAAAAAAACAGAATACGCTGATATTCCTCTTCGTTTTGAAGCAGGCACTCCGCACATCGCAGGAGGAATCGGTCTTGCCTCTGCATTGGATTATATTAACAACATCGGCTTAGAAAAAATTTCTGAGTACGAACATGAATTGTTGAAGTATGCAACAGAAAAACTTTTGATGATTGAAGGACTGAGAATTATTGGCACATCAAAAAATAAAGTAAGTGTAATTTCATTTGTGATAAATAAAATTCATCCATACGATATTGGCGTTATATTAGACCAACTCGGAATTGCTCTACGTACAGGGCACCACTGCACTCAACCGATTATGGATAAATTTAAAATTCCGGGAACAGTGCGTTCTTCACTGGCATTTTACAATACCAAAGAAGAAATTGATGAGTTAATAAAAGGAGTTGAACGCGCAAAAAAAATGTTGAAGTAAAAAAATTCAGAATATACTTATGAGTATTGAAAATATAGAAAACAAAATAATAGAGGAGTTTTCTATATTCTGTGACTGGATGGAAAAATACGAGTACATTATTGAACTCGGAAAATCATTGCCGATGATTGACGAGAAATATAAAACTGATGACCGACTGATAAAAGGATGTCAGAGCCAAGTATGGCTTCATTCGGAATTGAAAGATGGAAAAGTTTTTTTTAAGGCAACCAGCGACGCCATCATCACAAAAGGATTAGCGGCTCTGCTGATTCGGGTTTTGTCGGAACACACTCCCGATGAAATAATTTCTGCAAAAATGAATTTTGTGGAAAAGATTGGATTGAAAGAACATCTTTCTCCGATACGGGCAAATGGACTGGTGAATATGATAAAGCAAATGAAATTAGATGCTATTGCCTTAAAAGCAAAAATTTGATGATTTTTTGTTCTTATTCTTTGTTCTTCAATTTTTGTTCAAGAATCAAGAATCAAAACTACAAACCATCGTGAATACAATAATCATAACTCAAAATACCGAACTTTCTCAACGTGTGATTGGTGTAATAAAAACTTGTTACGACCCAGAAATTCCTATTGATATTTGGGAAATGGGTTTGATATACGAGATAAATATTGATGCAGAAAATAATTTGATTATGAAGATGACACTTACTTCGCCTTCTTGTCCTATGGCAGAATCATTACTTCATGAAGTAGAACAAAAACTAAAAGGTATTGAAAAAATAAAATCAGTGAAAGTGGAACTGACTTTTGAACCACCATGGACAAAAGAAATGATGAGCGAAGTGGCACAAGTAGAATTAGGTTTTATGTAATTTTTATTTATGATTTGTATTTTGAGATTTGTGATTTCTCGTTTTGAGTTTGATTATCGCAGATTAGGTGCATATTCTTTTCTTCCTAAAAAATTCTTTCATCAGTTCTGAACATTCTTTTTCACAAACGGCTGAAACAACTTTTGTTTTCGGATGAAGTATTTTTTTATTCATAATAGAATATCCTCGTTTCTCATCTTTCGCTCCATAAACAATTTTTCCTATTTGTGTCCAAAAACTTGCACCTGCACACATCGGGCAGGGTTCAATAGTTACATAAAGCGTACATTCATTCAGATATTTTTTTCCCAAATAAGATGAGGCGGAAGTAAATGCCTGCATCTCAGCGTGAGCAGTGGCATCGGTGAGCCGTTCAGAAAAATTATGAGCGCGAGCAATTATTTTTTCTTCACATACAATCACTGCTCCCACAGGAACTTCATCGGCATCAAACGCTTTGTGAGATTCCTTTAACGCTTCACGCATGAAATACTCATCATCTTTTTTCATCTGCAAAATATTATCTGTTACGAATATACGAACGATTATGGGTTATGATGGACGACTTTTTGTTTTTGCAATCATAATTGAATTTTAGTGAAGATTATTTTTTTGGTAAAAAAGTTTAGAATTGTTATTTATTTTTTATCTTTACATATTATATTGCAAAATATTTTGTTCACAATTCTATAAAACTCCTATGAGAAACATTATATATATCAATTTGCTGATGAGTAGAGTGAAAGTAATTTTTACTTCTCTACTTATCTTTTTTGCTCTGAATTCTTTTGGGCAAAAAAAAACTTGTATTGATTTTTTATTAATGAATCCTGAATATCAAGATGAAGTTCCTTTAATTGAACAACTACGAAAAAAAGGAATTACAGACGAAGAAATTTTTAAATACCTTGATGATAAAGTTAAAGAAAAACGAGCGATAGTGAATGCACAAAATCCTGTCTTACCACAAAAACATAAAATGCCGGTTCCTCCTGTTGCTTTTTCTGCCGGATGTAATGATATTGATATTGGAGTAGAAAATGGCAATTTTGGGAATTGGCGAGCAGAAACAAAATCTTGGTCAATTAATTCACCTTTTTGTACAGGTTATAATTTTTATGCTACTCCTTGGGCATCTGCTTCTTTGCCTGTACCTGGAAGAATTACAATTGTACCATCTCCTTCTGTCGATATATGTGCAGATGTTCCAGGGTTTCCTATTAATCTACCTTCTCCTATGGGAGGAAATTTTTCAATTCAATTGGGTAATAATAGTGTTGGTGCGCAAACAGAGAAGTTGATTCATACTTTAAATGTAACGCCAAGTGATACTAATTTTATTTATCAATATGCAGTAGTGTTTGAAAATCCTACTGCGCATCTTCCATCTGAAATGCCTTATTTTGATTTTGTAATTCTTGATCAAAATAATGATACAGTTCTCTGTTCTTTTCAGCATTATGTATCTGGTCCAAATTTACCGGGATTTCATACATCACTTTTATCAAATCCAAATTGTAATAATCTATCAATGGGGCCAGAAGTTATTTATTATAAACCATGGACAGTAGTTGGTGTTAATTTAAGTGCATACATTGGTCAGACAGTAACTATTATTTGTACTAATGCTGATTGTGCGCGTTGCGGACATATGGGAATTACTTATCTTGATTTTATCTGTGGCACACTCCCTACTATCACACAATATTGCGTTACTGAGGATTCTGTATTACTTACTGCTTCTAATGAGCCGGGCTTCACTTATACTTGGTCAACCGGACAAACTACTTCAAGTGCTATTGTTAATCCACAGATTGTTGATACGGTAATTGTAAAAGTAACTCCCCCTTCTAATTGCTCATTTTATTTGGTATATGCTCTATCACCTACAGTCATCACTCCACATATATATAACTCAATTAATTGCAATACTGTTTCTTTTGGTGATTCCTCTAAAATTACTGGAGGGACTATAGATAATTGGCTATGGTCATTTCCCGGTGGAACACCATCTTCGTCCACTTTACAAAATCCTGTTGTAACATATCCGACTGCGGGAAATTATACTGCCTCGTGTACAATAACATCGCAAGCGGGATGTAAGAATACATCAGCAAATTTGTTGGTACCGATAGTAGATATATCCATTAATGCCGGTTCTGATTTGTCGGTATGTCAGGGAAGCAGCACTACATTGATTGGAAACGGTACGCCATCGGGAGGTACTTATTCATGGTTGCCTTCTACCAATCTTAATAATCCAAATGTTAATAATCCAACAGCAGGTCCTATTATTACCGCTACCACTTATACATTAGTTTATACATATACAAACGGATGCAAAGACACAGATGTTGTTTCTGTCGGAATCAACTCATTGCCAATCATTACTGCTGGAAATAATGCTTCTGTATGTGCCAATAATAATGGAAATAATTGTCCCACCATTTTTGCAGCAGGGGGAACTAATTATGTATGGGGACCTGTAAATGGATTAAGCAATCCGAATATTTCAAATCCTGTGGCTTGTCCGAGTGTTACTACTATTTATACAGTAATAGGAACCGATGCTAATGGATGCTCCGACACTGCAGGTGTAACGGTAACGGCTCTTTCTCCTCCGGTAGTTAATGTCAGCGCACCAGTATCTATTTGCCTTGGACAAACAACTGCTGCTCTTACCGCTAATGCAACTCCTTCCGGTGGTACTTATTCTTGGGTGCCTGCTATGGGATTAAACAAT
>JAZDJJ010000027.1:0-15249 GCA_043804035.1 Bacteroidota bacterium | reverse complement strand
AACTAAAAACTTGTGAAACTTAACCATAAAAAGTTAATAGAAAATAGAAAAGTGTATTCAATAGTTCGGCTTGGTTCGGTGGTTCGGCAGGGCTCACCAACCTCTTGGCTCACCAACCGTCGCTCACTACAAGTAATAAATTCTCATTCGGGTTTCTTTGTACAATGGCATAATATTTGAAAAATTAAATTGAATATGACAAAATCCATTTACATAATACGCATGATTTCTGCAATGATTCTTTTGGCATTGTTTATTTCTGTCAGCACATTCTCTCAAAACAAGAAAGACAAAACACCTGTAGCAAATACAAAACCAATTTTTAAAAATAAAATTTCGTTTCCATTTTTTCATTACAATGGCGAAACACTTCCTTTAATTACCTTATCAGATTTTGATGCTGTTACTGCACGTGCATTCAAAAACGAAAAAGAAAAACAAACATACTTGAAACTTATGCGAGATGTACGCAAAGTATATCCTTATGCGATTCTTGCTTCAGTAAAACTTCGGGAGTATGACGCTATACTCGTTAACATACCAGAGAAAAAGCGGTCATCTTATTTGAAAAAAGTGGAGAAAGAATTAAAGATGCAATTTGAAAGTGATTTAAAAAATCTGACAATAAATCAGGGAAGGATATTGATAAGGTTGATTAATCGCGAAACAGGAATGCTCACTTACAAAGTGATAAAAGATTATCGGGGTTCATTCTCTGCAATCCTGTGGCAGTCATTTGCTTTCTTTTTTGGCAACAATCTCAAAACAAAGTACAATCCCACATCTGGTGAAGATAAACTCATAGAGGAAATTATTCATCAAATAGAAGACGAGGAAGTGTAAATGTTTAAAATTTCAAATCTCTAACAATTTTTTCTAAACCGTTCTGCAACTATCAATTCTTTGCTTCCTTGTTGGTAAGAATAAAAACCCTTACCTGATTTTACTCCAAGATGTCCTGCTGCAACCATGTTTACGAGAAGCGGACAAGGAGCATATTTTGGATTTCCTAATCCATCGTAAAGAACATTAAGAATAGAAAGACAAACATCTAATCCGATAAAGTCAGCAAGTTGGAGCGGACCCATCGGATGAGCCATTCCGAGTTTCATCACCAAATCAATTTCTTTAACATTTGCCACACTTTCGTACAAAGAATAAATGGCTTCGTTTATCATCGGCATTAAAATTCTGTTTGCGACAAAGCCCGGATAATCATTCACTTCCACAGGAATTTTATTCAACTTGCGAGAAAGTTCCATGATAGTTTTCATCACGGCATCAGAAGTAGAATAACCGCGTATTACTTCCACCAATTTCATAACAGGTACAGGATTCATAAAGTGCATACCGATAACTTTATCTGCACGTTTTGTAACAGAAGCAATTTTTGTGATGGATATTGATGAAGTGTTACTGGCAAAAATTGTTTCTGCCTTGCAAATTGAATCCAACTGGCGAAAAAGATTAAACTTGATTTCAGTATTTTCTGTAGCGGCTTCCACTACCAGATTGGCATTATTGGCTCCGTCTTCAACTTTGGTAAATGTTTTTATGTTTCCCAAAACAGATTGTTTTGCTTCTTCGGTGATGATGCCTTTGGCAATTTGTCTATCTAAATTTTTTCCGATTGTGATAATTGCTTTTTTCAATATTTCTTCTGAAATATCAACCAAAGAAACATTGTAATTATTCTGGGCAAACACATGTGCAATGCCGTTTCCCATGGTCCCTGAACCGATGATTGTAACATTCATATATAATGAAAATTATTATTGTCCGACAAAAGTATAAAAAATAGGACTTACGCAAGAATACTTTTGGTCTCTCGCCAAGACGCAAAGTCGCCAAGAAAAACGAAAATACTTTGCGTTTATCAAATCTACGAGAAATAAATAAAGTGCGTAAGTCCTATTTTATAAATCCTTTTTGATTTTTATCCCATTCTCGTATTGAGCTTGGTAATTGAGCAGGTTATTGAGCTTGCCGAAATAGCCGAAATTTGCCGAAATATTGGTATTTGATCTTCGGACATTGAGCTTGCCGAAATGCCGAAAATACTTGTATTGAGCTTGCCGAAATATGTGTAATTGAATTTTTATGTACGTTTGTATAATTTTATTTTCATTGACTTCCATTGAAAAACATATCAGCGAACTTTTATATGAACACGACTGTGTGATTATCCCCGCTTTCGGTGGGTTTGTTTGCAATTATTCTTCTGCACATATTCATCCTTCAAAGCATCTGTTCTATCCGCCATTTAAAAAGATTTCCTTTAACCGAAACCTAAAAAATAACGATGGGCTTCTGGCAAATCAAATCTCGCAGCAGGAAAAAATTTCTTACACAGAAGCCAATCAGATTATTCCTGAATATGCCACACATCTAAACGAAGAACTCCTGCAATACAAGCGATTAGAAATGCACAACATTGGTATTTTTTATCTCGGAGAAGAAGATACATTGTTGTTTGAACAAGATGAAACAGTGAATTACCTGACAGATTCTTTTGGTATGTCTATATTTTATCTGCCTCCGATTAAACGCGAACCAATCCAAAGGAAAATAGAAAAACAATTCAAAGACAAAATTATTGTTCCTTCAAAGAATAAAAAAGAAATTGTTAAGGGGAAGAAAACTACTTTTATTGAAATTAAAAGATATGTTGCCGTTGCTGCATCTGTGATTCTAATTGCTTCATTGATTTTTATTTCTCTCAAGACCAATTTGCTGAAAAACACCGGCTTTGCCAATCTTTCCCCATTTGTTGAAAAGGAAAAACCGCTTTACATTGGAAATGCAAATATTTCTTTTCCTTCCGTTGAAATTAAAAATAATACTGACGAAATAAAAAAAAATCTTTCTAACGATACAGCCAATTATATTCATGTTTCGTTAGGAAAAGAATTGCCAACAATAATCGTAAAATGTAAGGAAGAAATTATTCCCGCAAAACATCTGACACCCAACAACATTCAGCATCCGGCAACTAATCATTTCCACATCATCGGTGGCGCTTTTGCACAACCTGAAAATGCTGAACGACTGATGAAAAAACTTTGCAGAAAAGGATATCAATCTACTATCATAAAAAAGAAAGATGGTCGTTTTCGCTGTGTTACATACGGAAGTTTTTCTACCCGTAACGAAGCACTTGCAGAACTTTCACGCATCCGTTCAGTTCAGCACGATGCATGGTTGATGAAAAATTAACATGTTACATTTTATGTTTGGAATAATAAAATATTGGAGGAAATTTTTTTTATTTTATCTTCTTTCTGTTTGTATTTTCTATTCCTGCAAATCTCCCATTCCAGTTTATTTTGATAAATCCATCGGCACAAAAATACAAGGGTTTGATACAATCATTGCAGGCAACTATTTTTTTGTGGAAAATGTTTTGGATAAAGGAATAGAAGAATTTAATGAAAAATATACAGTGAAATACGACAAGATTATTTTACGTGATACTGCTATTTCCACAGAAAAAAACGAGAAAGAAATTTCTCACGAAGAGATAAAAGAACTTATCGGACGAGGAGATTCCACAAGAATAAAAAAAGAAATTAACTGCGACAGTTCCATCTCTGCATTTAACGAATTAGTCATTGTAAAACTTAGTCAAAAAAATACCACCTTAAATTACAAAGACGGAATTGCAAAAATTGCTTACGATAAAGTGATTGTAATTGGCATTGATTCAACAGGCGTAAACTATTACGATACTTTAATTCGGTTGAATAATAATGTTCTCCTGACAAAATATTCCGGTAAATATTTTCTGAATTTAAAAACTCCTTTCGGTTGGGAGATAGCGCAATTAGAAATTTGGGAGAAAGATTTTTTGAGCATCCGTCCGTTTTATTTTACCAATTACAACGAATGTGCAAAAACAGTTGCCGAACTTACAGCATCAACAAAAAATATTTACCCCGATATGAAACCTATACTTAATAAAAATAAAAAAGTAATCGGCTTCAAAGCAATGATGGTTCCAAAACTTCTTTTGAATGGTTTCAAAAAATCAGAAAATCCCATGTTGATGATGAGGGTAAAATAAAAAAATCAATTTCCTGCAATTAGTTTGAAGCCCCGTCCATGAATGTTAAGAATTTCTACTTTCTTATCATCTTTTAAATATTTTCGGAGTTTTGTAATATACACATCCATGCTGCGTGATGCGAAGTAAGAATCGGTTTGCCAAACGGTGCGAAGTGCAAAATTACGATCAAGCACATCATTTGAATTAAGACAAAGAAGTTTCAGTAGGTCAGATTCTTTGGTGGTGAGTTCGTTTTTTTTATCATTATATTCAAGAGAGCGCTGGTTGTAATCAAATTTGTATTTACCAATTTTAAATTCTCTCTGTTCAGAATTTTTTAGTGTTTGATTTTTTGTTCTTCGTAAAATAGCATTTATTCTCAGTAGTAGTTCTTCCATACTAAAGGGTTTGGTAATATAATCGTCAGCACCTACGGCAAATCCTTCCAATGTATCTTCTTTCATTGATTTTGCTGTAAGAAAAACTATTGGAATATTTTTATCTATAAGCCGAATTTCCCTTGCAAGCGTAAATCCATCTTTTATCGGCATCATCACATCTAACAGGCAGATATCTAATTTATCTTTATTGAAAAAAGCGAATGCTTCTTTTCCGTTAAAGGCAAGTTTTACAGAATATCCTTTTGCTTCAAGGTATTCGCATAATAAATTCCCAAGGTTCCTGTCATCTTCGGCAAGGAGGATTTTAACTTTGTCCGACTGTTCCTTTAATATGAAATTATTTTGATTTGACATTTTAATAATTGTTGGATTCTTTTTCAAAAACAGCAGGCAAATATACACTGAACTTACTGCCTTTGCCGATTTCACTTTCTACATTAATGTTGCCTCCGTGTTTTTCTACAGCCGCTTTCACATAACTTAATCCGAGACCAAATCCTTTTACATTATGAATGTTCCCAGTGGATACGCGATAAAATGTTTCAAATATCTTTTTCTGATTTTCGTTGCTGATGCCAATGCCATTATCTGTTATGGAAACAATAATTCCTTTGTTTAGATTTTCCGTTTGAATTTTTATTATTGGGTTTCCCACTGAATATTTCATTGCATTGTCAATAAGATTATGAAAAATATTGGCGAGATGGATGCGGTCGGCTTGAATAATTTCATTTTCGGCATTGATGTTCAGAATAATTTCTCCTTGTTTCTTTTCAATCTGCAAGCGGATATTGCTTATGGCTCGCTCTATTATTTCGTGTACATTCACTTCCTGCAGTTTTAATTTGAACTGTCCTCTGTCAAGAATTGCTGTTTGCAAAATATTTTCTACGAGCAATCCAATCCGATGGGTTTCTTCTTTTATTACACTCACATAATAATTTGCTTTTTCTTTTGATGTTTTTATAGAAGCATCGTTCATCACTTCGCAGGCAAGCGAAATAGTGGAGATTGGCGTTTTTAGTTCGTGGGTCATGTTGTTGATGAAATCATTTTTGATGTCGGAAAGTTTTTTCTGTTTCAGGATGGTAGCAACAGTATAATAAAACGCAAAGATAATGACGAGAATAAAAATTGCCGAGCCCGTGAGTATAACCCACATGGTTTGCAGTATGTAATTGGTTTCTTCAAAAAAAAAGACAGATAAATATTTTGAAGGAATAAAAATGTTGTCAGGAGAAAGATTTACTTTATATTTTGAGTTGATGATTTCTTTTTTTTTCAAACTATCTGTGCCTCGCGAAAAGTATTGGTTCAAATTATTTCTATGGGATGAAGGTCCATTAAAAATCCCATACTGGTATTTTGCTTCAATGCCTTTGTTCATTAGTTCGGATGATAGTATAGAATCAATAAGGAGCGTATCCACCTTTTCATTATATCCTTTGTAAATATTTATACTGACTAATTCATCAAAAATATCACTTACCAAGTCGGATTTCTGAAAAACCCAACTAAAACGGTCGTCTGTGGAATCTATTTGCGAAATGACAAACGGCTCATTACTCCCAAATTGTATATTTACATCAGGATGCGAAGCCGACATAGAATCGCCTGTAATAGTTTTCTTTCTTGATTTGTGTATTACTACTCCTGCGGAATCGGTGGTCAGTTCCTCAAAAATTTTTATATGCGGATTAGTTCCTTGTTTCAGAGAATCGGATTGCTTGAGCCAACGAAGTCCTTGTTTGCGAAAATTCAATCGCTTCTGAATTTTTGTAGCAGCAGATTTCTTTTCTATTTTATATACAACATTATTCAGTGCTTCATTTACACTTTGAGAAAAATGTTGCTGTCTGATTGTAAAAGCATTATTGATCCAGTAAAGTTGTATGCCAATCAATCCCAGCAACGCAACTGCTATGAGTGCGCTAATCAATCCTATGTTGTGGGTTTTCATTGCTTTTACGACATTTTAATTTTGTGGAAAAAGTTCTGAAAGCAGAAAATGAATAATGAACTCCGAATAGAGTTTGTATTTCTATTTTCGGTATTGTTAAATAAGTATAGGGATTGTTTCCCATTTCGTTCCTCATGGTTCGCAGGGAGGAACGACCGAAGCAATCTAAAAATCTATACCAAATTAACAATGCCCTATTTTTCATTGCTGAAATTAAGTTTGCAGTGCAATAAATTTAGTTAAAAATAAACTGAAAAAATAAGATAAAATTAAATATTACTACTATCAACGCGATACTCCAGAGAAGTGTTTTATTTAACACTGTGTTTTTATATTCGCCCATCACTTTTTTTGACGATGTTAGAAATATCAAAGCAAAAATAGTTAAAGGCAGTTGAATAGATAGTATTGTCTGACTGTAAATAATACCTATAAATAAATCGTTTATAAATAATACACTGACGAATGCACCGAGCAGTCCTATTAGTATGCCAATTCTTGAATGATTATCTTTTATATCAAGTGGTTCATTATACATACCCGCGAAAATACTGCCGCTTGCCATTGAAACGGTTATTGCTGCGGAAAAGCCGGCAAATATCAAAGTAACAGCAAAAATAGTTGCGGCAGAATTTCCTAATAATGGTCGCAAAGTGGCTTCTGCTTGCGACAGCTCTGTAACTTTGATATTATTTGAAAAAAATGTTGCTGCTGCTAAAATAATAATTGCACAATTGATAGCCCATCCAACAATCATAGCAATTATAGTATCTGTAAATTCAAACTTTAATTGTTTTTTAATAATGCTTTTGTTTTTGAGTTGCCACTGACGGCTTTGTATCACTTCGGAATGAAGAAAAATATTATGAGGCATCACCACTGCACCCAACACACTCATAATAATTACTATTGAACCAATCGGCATTGAAGGAAGAACGATATTGCATAGAGCAGTATTCCATTGCACATCTGATAAAGTGAGTTCGTAAAGAAATCCTAACCCAATTATTGATACAAAACTGATAATATGTTTTTCTATTGAACGATAACTATTAGTAAATATAAATACAATAACAGCAATGATTGTGATGATAGCACCGAATAATAATGGAATACCAAATAACATATTTAGTCCTATTGAAGTGCCTAACACTTGGGCTGTGATAGTTGAAATAGACGCCAGCAGTCCTGTGATAAGAAAACATCGGCTGATAGGTTTTTTGAAATATTTTGTAGATGCCTCTGAAAGACACAAGCCCGTAGCAATACCAAGATGTGCAGCATTATGTTGAAGAAATGTCAACATCACTGTTGACAAAGTAACAACCCACAACAAACTATAACCAAACTGCGAACCACAAGCAATGTTGGCTGCCCAGTTGCCAGGATCAATAAAACCAATGGTAACCAAAAAGCCAGGACCAATGTATTTAAATATTTCTAATCCTGTTCTGGAAATATTTTTGTGGATATGTTTTGATAAAAAATTCAAAATACTTTTTTACAGATGTTAATCTACTTAGGACTTACGCACAAAGGTTAAAATATAATTTGAATACACGCTAAATAATTCAATCCGTTCTTCAAGACGAAAATATTTTTGATTTTTATCCCGTTTTGGTATTTGAGCATTTGCCGAAAATATGTGTAATTGAAAATTTTATATATGTTTGTACAAAGTATAGTAAACATTATGTATATTTAGTTACTAATGCCCGAAAATCTTTGTCTTTTCAAAAATGGATTATATGCACTAATTAACGAAGTTATTTATCCACAGCGTAACATCAGTTAATATTAAAAAATAATGAACCTGACAAAAGAAGAACAAGCAATGCTTAATGGTGAACACGGAAAAGTTATTGCCGAGGCAATGGATTACATTGTGCAATTCGGAGAAGCATTTGATGCAGAACGCCTTGTTGACATTGTATATTGCCATTACCCTGCTGAAATGGGTATTTACAAAGGCAATGTTGAAGAAGCGGTAGAATATTCAAAAAAAGGTGGACATGTAAAAGTTCCTACTACAAGTTCAACTTTGTGCGCCGATGTTGAAAAACCCGGCATCACCAATATACCTGCGGAGTTAGCGGAACTGCAAAAACAAATTGTTCCTGCTCACAGAAGCATGGGCATTATAGAAACATATACATGCACTCCTCAACTTTTGGGTTTTATTCCTCCTTTCGGAAGCTATACAGCTTTGATTGAAAGCAGTGCAATTATTTATTATAATTCCGTATTGGGTGTTCGCACAAACAGAGGAGGTATACTCACAAGATATTCGGCTATAACCGGCAAATATCCGTTGATGGGTTTTCTTCTCGACAAAAACAGAAAAGGAACTCATTATTTTAAAGTAAATATTCCGGAAAAAAGAATGCAAACATCCGACGCATGGAGCGCTTTAGGATTTCATATCGGAAAAATTGTTGGCAGTGCGGTTCCTGTTATTGATGGCATTAAAACTCATAATCAAGAATTTTTACTTGGCTTTGGAGCCACTTTAGCAACATCCGGCTCTGTTACTCTTTTTCATTTGGTTGGTATAACACCTGAAGCAAGAACGGTTGAAGAAGCTTTTCATGGTGATGTTCCAAAAGATTTCTTTGAAGTAACAGAAAAAGATATTGATAAAGTTTATTCAGAACAAACCAATATCGCAGAAGGTGAAAAAATTGATTTTGTAACATTGGGCTGCCCTCATTATAATTTAGCACAACTAAAAGATGTTGCAGAAAAAATAAAAAATAAAAAAGTAGCCGATGGTGTAAGATTCTGGATATGCACTAACCGTATGACAAGAAAACAAGCAGAGTATTCAGGATATATTAAAACTATTGAAGATTCAGGAGCAAAGGTAGTTGTTGACACATGCCCCGTAGAAAGTCATATGCGTATTTCAACATGCAGGGAATTCAAACTTGAAGTTCCGAACGTAAAAGCTATGGTATGCAACAGCGGAAAAATGATACGTTACGTAGGGGATTTAATCGGTTGCCAAGTAGCATTAACAAACTCTGATAAATGTATAGAATCAGCAATAAAAGGAAAATTTGTAAAATGAAAACCTATAAAGTAAAAAAAATCGTAAGAGGTAATGTACAAGCAGAAGCTATTGTATGCCCTCATAGTTTCTCATTCCTTGGAGACATTGACCTTGACACAGCTGAAATCATAATAGACAACAGCAAAAACAAGGGGATTTCAATAACAGGTAAAATATTGATATTTGATGAATCAAAAGGGTCATCAGGTGGTTCAACGGTATTAATAACTCTGGCAGGACAGGGCAAAGCTCCGAAAGCAATTGTAAGCGTTAAGCCCGCAGATTTTAATTTAGTTGAAGGCGCCATAGTTTCTAAAGTGCCTTATGCATCTGATATTGATATAGCAAGCTTAAACGATATTAAAACAGGAAAATTAATAAACCTGAATCTTGACGAAGGAACGCTTACTGTTTTAGATTAAATGTAAAAGCAATCTCTAATAAGAAAAAAATATTTATGGTAGTAATTGACAGAAAAAATAATCCGCAGATAAACGAAATCCAAAAAGCGGAAATCACTCGTGTATCCGAAACACGATTAAAGAATAACATTCCTGTTTATTATATCAATGCAGGTACACAGGATTTGGTTAAAATTGAATTACTTTTTCCTGCAGGAATATGGCAACAACCTGCACCGCTTATTGCTTCTACTGTGAGTGCCATGTTGCAAGAAGGAACTTCTAAACATAATGCAAAAGAAATTGCAGAGGAGATGGATTATTTCGGAGCATTTTTAGAAACACAAATCACACACGATTTTAGTTCAGTTGCAATTTGTTCTCTAAATAAACATTTGGAAAAAGTATTACCTTTTGTAGAAGAGATAATTTCCGATTCCCTCTTTCCTCAAAATGAATGGGATGTTTATCTGCAAAACAAAAAACAACAACTCGTTATCAATTATAAAAAGGTGAATTTTGTTGCACAAAAAGAATTCGCAAAATTTTTATTTGGCAACAATCATCCCTACGGACATAGTATAACTGAAGATGACTTTGATAAATTAGACAAAAATGTTTCTTATGATTTTTATAAAAAACATTATTCCGCTTTAGATTGCAAAATTATTGTTTCAGGAAAAGTTAATGATAATACGTTGAAACTTGTGGAAAAACATTTCGGAGGATTAAAAGACGGAACTCTCAATAGAAATTCTTTTCGTATAAAAAAAAATAATGATGCCGATAAATTTCTTATATATAAAGATGATGCTGTTCAATCTGCTATCAGAATAGGAAAAATGCTTTTTACAAAAACACATCCTGATTATCTGGGGATGCAAGTTTTGAACACAATCTTTGGCGGTTACTTCGGTTCACGACTGATGGCAAATATCCGTGAAGACAAGGGCTATACTTACGGAATTGGCTCGGCAATTGTATCGTTCAGCAATGCAGGATATTTTACAATTACAACAGAAGTTGGCACTAAAGTAACAGAAAATGCCATAGAAGAAATTTATTTTGAGTTAAACAAAATTCAAAACAAACTTGTTCCTGATACAGAACTTCAACTTGTCCGCAACTATATGCTTGGCACTTTCCTCAGAAGTATTGACGGACCATTTGCACTTGCAAATTGCTTCAAAGGAATTTTGTTTCACGGATTAAATTATGATTACTACGACCGCTATATTGAAACTATCAAAACTATCACTCCAAAACAATTGCAGGAACTCGCCAATAAATATCTTAAAAAAGATGAAATGATTGAATTAGTGGCAGGGCGACTTACTGGCTAACGTATGTAGGGTTTGCTGAAATAATCAAGTAACTTTTTTGGGATTTTCGTGAATCTGCTTTGTTGGGAGAAGATTTAACCCAACTTGGAACATTTTTTTACAGTTTCATAGCGGATACTATGTTGTGATTTTCCGTTTTAGGTAACACAAATTTTTTCAGATGGTATGGCTTGTATTGGTATCCTAAGGCATCGTATATCTCACGCACCGCTCCTGTGGTTCACTGCATTTACGCAAGCGAATAACTTGTTTGCTTTTGTTTTGCAGAGAAGTCGTAGTGCTTTTCTGTGAGTTCATTATCCGCACATAATAATGATACCGTTTATGTGTATTGCGATTGGTAATGGTTATTTTTTTCAGGAACATAAAGCCATATAAAAAAAAAGACGGTGCAAAGATAAACAGAAAAAAATGAATTGTCAAGAGATGCTTTTATTTTTAGGGACTACAAATCAAATTTCGGAAAATCCCGCACTATGAAGGAGGGGGTTAAAAGTGCCTGAAAAGGGTGTTTTGGAGGGCGTTTTTAGGGAATTCTTTCCAAGTTAGGTTAAGTGAAAAGTGAAAAGTTAAAGGTTGTTCGCTTTTAGTGTCAATCGTAGTTCGGAAGGACAAATTTGTAGCTCGGAAGGACGAATTCGTAGCTCGGAGGTTCAAAATTGTAGCTCGGAAGGACAAATTTGTAGCTCGGAGGTTCAAAATTGTAGCTCGGAAGGACGAAATTGTATTTTGGATTGGAACGATTCAAGGTAGTCCAAAAGTCGCAAACGAAAATTATCAAAATGACTTTCGTGATATTTCTTGCACTTGTGGTGAGCGACGGTTGGTGAGCCACGGTTAGTGAGCGTAGCCGAACTAAGCCGAACCAAGCCGAACTATAAGTCCTATAAACAGTACTACCGCATCACAAACTACAATACGTCAGGAGATATAAATTTACGATACTGCAATAGATGTTAATAGATTAGCAATTTATGTTAAATGATAAGCGTTTGCGACTAATGAATGTTTTATTGTATGAAAATATTAGATTTTAGCGTCCTAAATAAATCAATAGTACTGAAATATCTGCTGGATTTACTCCAGAAATGCGAGATGCCTGTCCGATAGTTTTCGGACGAATTTTTGAGAGTTTGTCGCGTGCTTCATAAGAAAGTGAATTAAGACGCATATAATCAAAATTATCATGAATCTTTATTTTCTCTAATTGCTGTATCTTTTTTGCCATTTCATATTCTTTGGTAATGTATCCTTCGTATTTCATTAATATTTCTGCTTGTTCAACGCTTTCGGGTGTGAATTGTGAAATGAAGTTACCGATTCGTTCGTTTTTATTAAAATCCATAAGTGTAACTTCGGGGCGAGAAAGTACGGTAAACATTTTAACTTTCTGTGATAGGACAGGGGAGTTAATTGCTTTGAGGACAGAATTTATTTCTGATGGTTCTACGCTTTCATTCTTGAAATATTTTATAATCTCATCGGTATGTTTCATTTTTTCTTTTACCCGTTGATAACGTTCTTTGCTTGCTAAACCAAGTTCATAAGATTTTGGAGTTAATCGTATGTCGGCATTATCCTGACGAAGAAGAATGCGATGTTCTGCTCTTGAAGTGAACATTCTGTATGGCTCATCTGTTCCTTTTATTACCAAATCATCAATGAGCACGCCTATGTACGCTTCGGAGCGATGAAGAATAAATGGTTCCTGTTGATTAATTTTCAGATGAGCATTGATGCCTGCCATCAATCCCTGGCATGCTGCTTCTTCATAGCCGGTTGTTCCGTTTATTTGTCCTGCGAAATATAAATTTTCTATAAGTTTTGTTTCCAGAGTTAAGTTCAATTGCTGTGGTGAAAAATAATCGTATTCTATAGCATAACCGGGTCGGAATATTTTACAGTTTTCAAATCCGGGAATTTTTTTAAGTGCTTTGTGCTGTACTTCTTCAGCAAGAGAAGTAGAAAATCCATTCACATACATTTCTACTGTGTTCCATCCTTCGGGTTCAACAAATATTTGATGGCGGTCGCGTTCAGCAAAACGTACGATTTTATCTTCTATGCTCGGGCAATATCTCGGACCTATACCTTTAATTCTTCCTGTATACATCGGTGATTTATCAAAGCCCGTTTTGAGAATGTTGTGGACTTCGGAATTAGTGTAAGTGAGGTGGCAAGGAATTCCATCTTTCAAATTTTTTTCCAAGGTGGGAGGTTGGAGTGAGCTAGTGCCATCCAGATAAGAAAATTTACTTGGGTTTTTATCTCCCGGCTGAATTTCCATTTTGGAATAATCAAGAGTGCGTCCATCAACGCGAGGTGGAGTTCCTGTTTTCATTCGTCCTGATTCAAATCCAAGATGTACTAAATGTTCGGTGATTCCCGTTGCAGATTTTTCGCTTATACGTCCTCCGCTAAATTGTTTTTCTCCTATGTGAATGATGCCATTGAGAAATGTTCCGTTGGTTAGGATGACTGCTTTTGCAAATATCTTCATTCCCATATTTGTTACAACACCAATTGCTTTGCTCCGACTTTTTCCCGCAGAAGAAGGAGATATGATAATTTCTTTAACCATATCCTGCCAGAAATCTATATTAGGAGTTTGCTCAAGCATTTTCCTCCATTCGTGTGTGAACATTGAGCGGTCGTTTTGCGAACGAGGGCTCCACATAGCGGGACCTTTGCTTCGGTTAAGCATTCTAAACTGGATGGAAGTTTTATCTGAAACAATTCCCGAATATCCTCCAAGTGCATCTATTTCACGAACAATTTGTCCTTTGGCAATTCCTCCCATAGCAGGATTACAACTCATACAAGCAATTTTGGTCATATCCATAGTGATGAGTAAAACTTTTGAGGATAAATTGGCTGCAGCAGCAGCAGCCTCGCAACCGGCATGCCCTGCACCGACAACGATTATATCGTAAGAAGGAAACATTGTTCAGATAATCATCAACTTATTGACTATTGATTATTGACTATTGACTATTGACTATTGACTATTGACTATTGACTATTGACTATTGACTATTGACTATTGAGAATTGACTATTGACTATTGACTATTGAGAATTGACTATTGACTATTGATTACTTGACAATAAAAACAAATGTATTTAATTTCTTGAATGAAAGAATAAAGTATGAAGCAAAAGAAAAATTACCACACTCATTATTGCGACTAACGTAACGGGAAATATAAAGAGAAATATTTTTTTATTATTTTTCTATTGCATATCAAAAAATATTTATTACTATTGTATATTGTTTTGACAATTATGAAACTTCAAACTTTATGCACTCCAAACTTTTTATGTGTTATTAAAACTTTTATGTAAATTTGTATCCGCAATTTTATTTGCAAATATTTTTAGGTTATACTAAATTTTTATATAGTAACCAAAAAATAATCTCTATGAACTTTGTGACAAAAAATTATTTGTGGCGATAATAAATAATAAATAATAAATAATAATAGGACTTACGCAAGAATACTTTTTGTCTCTCGCCAAGACGCAAAGTCGCCAAGAAATACGAAAATACTTTGCGTTTATCAAATCTGCGAGAAATAAATAAAGTGCGTAAGTCCTAAATAAATAATAAATAATTAAAGGGCAGTTCTAAAAATACAAATAAACGTCATTGCGAAGGAGGAACGACTGAAGCAATCTGTTTTTTTATGTAGAAATAGAGATTGCTTCCTGCTTCCTGCCTCGCAGTCGCAATGACGGAATCAATTTTTGGAACCGCCCTAAAATGTAAAATGCGAAATGTAAAATGTAAAATGTAAAATGCAAAATGTAAAATGTAAAATCTAAAATGTAAAATCGTAAAATGCAAAATGCAAAATGTAAAATGCGAAATGTAAAATGTAAAATGTAAAATGCAAAATGTAAAATCTAAAATCTAAAATGTAAAATGTAAAATCTAAAATCTAAAATGTAAAATCTAAAGGGCAGTTCTAAAAATACAAATAAACGTCATTGCGAAGGAGGAACGACTGAAGCAATCTGTTTTTTTATGTAGAAGTAGAGATTGCTT
>JAZDJJ010000026.1:0-9186 GCA_043804035.1 Bacteroidota bacterium | reverse complement strand
GGCAGTTCTAAAAATACAAATAAACGTCATTGCGAAGGAGGAACGACTGAAGCAATCTGTTTTTTCATGTAGAAATAGAGATTGCTTCCTGCTTCGTGCCTCGCAGTCGCAATGACGAAATCAATTTTTGGAACCGCCCTTTAGTATGCTCCATTTATTTTTCTGATGAACCATTCTGATGAAAGCAAAAATAAGAGCAAAAAGAAAATCCATTTCAAATTTATAAGTTCCGAAAGTTTTTTTTGTGAATGAGAAATCGGGGTAATATCTTTTCTCGCATTCAATTGCTTCATTAATTTATCTGATTGATTCGGATAAATCATGTCGCCTCCATTCTTTTTTGCCAATGAAAAAAGAAACTGATGGTCAGCAATAGTATTGATTGATTCAATCTGTAAAGCGTTAATACTGAACTCTCCTTTTGCAAAATAATTCTTTGCGCCCACTTTAACTTTTGCTTCGTACCGATAATCGCCTATTGGCAAAACACCTGTATTCAATCGGTACGCATTGTTTGTTTTGCTAAAAGTAAAAGAATATTTTTTATCATTTTTATTCCATATCATAATGCTCACTTCCTGTTCGTTAATCAATTCATAACTTTCATTGTATACTTCTGCTTCAAACTCCACCGCTTCATTTTCATAAAAAGTATTTTTTGAAATAACACGAAAGAAACTTTTATCCACTTTCAATGAAACAAACTGAATGATTTTAGTAATGAGTTCATTAAAAATATTTTGATTTTTATGTTCAGCAAAATCAGTCAGTCGCCATCGGTAAATTTTTTCTCCTGTAATAATTCCGATTTTTCTTTCACCGTTCTGTCCAAACAGAATCAATGGCTGTTGTGTTTCTACTATGCCAATTTTTTGATACATAAAAATATTTGCATCACCATTTACTTTGTAATTGCCAAAAGGACATTGCAATGGTGAAAATCCTGAAGCAAAAGAACGAACTCCATCGCTCAAAGTAAATAAAGAAAAATCTTTTGAAATGACAGGTTGTGCATCATTTGTTTTATTTCCCGAAGCCGAAATATTCAGAACAGATTGACTGGCATTGAAAGATGAAAAGGAAGATTCGCTTCCAAGAATAAAAATTTCCGATATCTGCGATTGATTGATATCTGAAAGAATTTTTGCAGCAGAATTTTTTATTGAAGGCACCTGATAAAGAATAACTAAATTATATTTTGAAATCGGCTGAGAAAATTCAGAGACAAGAAATGATTCCACTTCATAATTTTCATTTGCCTCAATGGTATTTTTTATCGCAGCAACATCAGGATGAGGAGCGTCAGCAAGGATGAGAATTTTTTGTCGACTGTTTAACACATCAATAAAAATATCCTTCACATTGTTAGTGTAACTTACTTCGTCATCCACAGTAGAACAGCGGATTGTGTAACGTTGAAGTCCTATTTCTTTTGCATCTAACTGAAAAGGAATGGTAGTAATAAAATTATCATTTAAGAAATCAATTTTTTGGGAAAAAAGAATATTATTGTTTTTGATTACACTGAGTATACAATTTTTACCTTTAAGAAGTTTTGCATTTACAATTGCTTCTACAGGAAATTTATTGCCAAGATATGCAAGGCGGTTGTACAACATTTTAGAAAGGATAATGTCTTTACGCACATTTGTATCGCCAAGTGCAATAGTATAAACAGGGAATTTATTTTCACCATATATCGGGTTCTGCCCTGTATTGTATAATCCATCGGAAGCAATAATAACTGCTCCCACATTTCTGTTGCTGAAACGATTTTTTATCTCATCAAAAAGAGAAGATATATCAGTTTGTTTTTCATCGTAGGAAAATCGTAAATGATTAGAAATATTATTGCCAAAAGAAAAAATGGCAGTGTCGTATTTATCAGAAAGTCCTGAAAGAAAATTGTTTATTTTTTTGGAATATTCGTTTTTATAAAAAGAAGAATCCTTTCCTGTAATTATAGATTCAGAATTATCCTGTGCAAAAATAATAATGGGCTTTTCTATTGTACGAGAAATATTTTTAATGAATGGAGAGAGCAGGAAAAAAGCAAGAAATGTAACCACCACAAATCTAAAAAATATCATCACTGTTTTTATCCATTGTGCAACCTCATCAAACTTTTTTTCTTTTCGGTAAAGGAAAAATGAATAACTGCCTCCGAGCAACAGACAAAGTAAAATAAGCCAAAACGGATAATCTATGTGCAGAGAAAAATTCATCAGTTTTGCTAATTAGTTATGTGTGCATTCCGCCACATACAGTAATCACCTGACCGGTAATGTAAGAAGACAAATCGGAAGCAAGGAAAAGAGCAAGATTGGCAACATCTTCGGGAGTGCCTGAACGTTTGAGAGGAATTTTTTCTTTCCACTGCTCCATAATTTTCGGATCTAGTGAAGCCGTCATTTCTGTTTCAATAAAACCGGGAGCAATAGCATTGCTGCGGATATTACGTGAGCCAAGTTCAATTGCAATGGATTTTGTAAAGCCGATGATTCCTGCTTTGGATGCAGAATAATTTGCCTGCCCTGCATTACCACTTATACCTACTACCGATGCCATATTGATGATACTTCCTCTGCGTGCTTTGAGCATTGGGCGCTGAATAGCTTTTGTCATGTTGAAAACAGATTTCAGATTAACTTTCATCACCATTTCCCATTGTTCTTCGCTCATTCGCATCAGTAAATTATCGCGTGTGATGCCTGCATTATTCACAAGCACATCCACTGTTCCGAACTCAGCAACAACAGCAGTAATAAGTTCTTCGCATGCTTTGTGATTAGATGCATCTGATTGATATCCTTTCACTTTCACTCCGAACGATGACAGCTCGGCTTCAAGTTCATTGGCTTTATCAACAACAATGTCGGTGAAAGCAATGTTTGCCCCGTGCTGAGCAAATTTTATTGCGATACTTTTGCCGATGCCTCGCAAAGCACCGGTGATGATTGCAGTTTTTTCTGATAATAGTTTCATAATACAAGTTTAGGGCAGTTCTAAAAATACAAATAAACATCATTGCGAGGCATAATTTTTTGTGCAAAAAAAAAATCAACAAAAGATGAACCGAGTGTGGTTCATCAGTAGGATTACTTCAAGCAATCCAAAGCAATCTTTGTCCCTGCTATTAGAGATTGCTTCCCCTTTGCTTCGCTTTGTGTCGCAATGACGAAACCAATTTTTGGGACTGCCCACAAATTTATACATTTTTGTTAATTCTGAATACCGTCTACATTTATTTTCGGCAAGATCAAGTATGAGTATGGCGGAGATTGAAACAGAAGTGAGCAATACTGAAGAGCAACTCACTTTAATTCTGTTCATTTGTCTATAAATTTATTGTAACCCTATTTTCAGAACGAGACAATGTTTCGTGCATGGTATTTTTTAAGTGTGGAGCAAGAAATTCCTGAAGTTTTTTTATTTCTTCTTTAGTTAAATATTTCAAACCTTTTATTTCTCCATAACAATTTGATGAACCGCATTCGCAACGAAAAGGCGCAACTATATCATATTCAGTTGTGCAATAATTAAAACAAATTTCTTTGCCAGAGGGAATATTTGATAAAGCAATTAATTGCATTCTGTGAAAATCAAAATAACTGTTTGCATTACAACTGTGATTCAGAAATTGCCACACCGACATTTCATCTTTTATATTATTTGAGAATGGAGAAAGATGTTTGTCTTTTGCATTTTGAATAGTATATTTTGATGGTTCAGAAACCGGCACCCCCTGCAATGTAAGAATGGCATCGTTTGCAGATATTTTTATTTTGGAGTAAACTGCATAATTTTTTTTTTGAACAACAACTATTTTAAAAATATTCATACCGAAATATTATTCAATCAATCCGACCGTAACATTCTCTTCAGTTGCTTTTACTTTGGAAATAAAAATATCGTTCATATTGGGAAGAATCTCGCGGAAACTCTGAACTTGAATATATGGAAGAATTGTATTCAGTAAGTCATTTGGAGTATTACCATAAAGCAGTTTCACTTTTGCTTTGCAGTGAATTTCATTTGTTCTGGTTCCGTTAGTTCCGGGATATTCTGTTTTTTCCAATAGTTCAAAATTCTTCCATAGTGCCTTAGTAAATGTTATTATGTTGCCTATAAATTCCACTTCGTAAGTGTCAGATTTATATTGCTGACGTATCTCGTGAACTGAGCCATTCAAAATAGTTTTTGCTTTATTGATGAGCGTGATGTGGTCGCACAATTCTTCCACCGAATTCATGTTGTGTGTGGAAAGCAAAATAGTTGTACCGTTTTCTTTCAGGCGAAGAAGTTCATTTTTCAAAAGTGATGCATTGATTGGATCAAAACCACTAAGAGGTTCGTCTAATATCAAAACTTTAGGTTCGTGAAGAACTGTTACCACAAACTGAACTTTTTGCTGCATTCCTTTTGAAAGTTCTTCTATCTTTTTATTCCACCAGTCGCCCATTTCAAATTTATCAAACCAGATTGATAATTTTTTTCGTGCATCTTTTTTGCTGAGTCCTTTTAATTGTGCAAGATAAAGACATTGTTCTCCTACTTCCATTTTTTTGTACAGCCCTCTTTCTTCAGGGAGATAGCCAATTTGTTCGGTATGATGTTGCGAAAGTTTTTTTCCTCCAAAAAAAATCTGTCCGCTATCGGGAGCGGTAATTTGATTGATGATGCGCAGGAGTGTAGTTTTACCTGCTCCATTTGGTCCGAGCAATCCGAAAATACTTTTTTCGGGAACAGAAATATTTACATCATCTAATGCAACATGGTTGGAAAAATGCTTAACGATATTTTGAGCAGAAATAATTTCCATAGATGATAATAGCAAATAAAAAACGAATATACGAATGAAATACAAACTTTAAGTTCAATTTTTAGAACTGCTCTTAAGATTTAACCGATTTATAGAAGAAAGAATTTTTAGAAGAAACTTATGTTTAAAAAAATACTTATTCATATAAAAACAATTCTTACGTTTGCATATTCAAACCCGCCTGCTGCGGGCAGGTCAGAAATTTAATTTAACAGTTGGTTTAAAACGGGATATAATCCCCACAAACATTATGTATTTATTTTTTGACACAGAGACAACAGGATTACCAAAAAATTGGAAAGCACCTGTGACGGATTTAAGCAATTGGCCAAGACTTGTCCAACTAGCTTTTTTGTACTATGACAAAAATGGCAACAAAATTTCAAGTGGAGATTTTATTATTAAACCAGAAGGATTTACAATTCCAACAGATGTTTCACGTATTCATGGAATATCAACCGAACGAGCACTTAAAGAAGGAAAACAGTTGATATTGGTTCTACAGAACTTTCAAACTTTAATAAGTCAAGCAGAAGTACTTGTCGCTCATAATATGAATTTTGATGAGAAAATAGTTGGAGCAGAATTTTTAAGAACAGGTACGCAGAATTCAATACCTTCAAAAAGGAAAATTTGTACAATGAAGAGCACGACAAATTTTTGTGCCCTTGACGGACCTTATGGCTATAAATGGCCAAAATTATCTGAATTACATTACAAATTATTCAGGACAAGTTTTGAAGAAGCACACAATGCATCGGTGGATATTACGGCTACTGCAAAATGTTTTTGGGAGTTAAAAAGAATTGGGAAAATATAGTACAAAACGCTACCAAAGGATATATGCAATAAGGGTTTCAGTGGTAATTCAAACATTCTGCCCAACATAAAATTTTGTGCTGGCAGACATGGAAGTAGCCCGCAATCCCTTACTGCATTAGGACTTACGCAAGAATACTTTTTGTCTCTCGCCAAGACGCAAAGTCGCCAAGAAAATACGAAAAAACTTTGCGTTTATCAAATCTGCGAGAAATAAATAAAGTGCGTAAGTCCTATGTATATAGCATCAAACGTTAAAGGCAAGCGTGGCTCTACGGGGATTGCTTCCCATTTCGTTCCTCATAATTCGCAATGACGCTCAATTTAAACGTCATTGCGAGGCATAATTTTTTTGTGTCAAAAAAAATCAAATAAAATAAACCGAGGGTGGTTCATCAGTAGAGAGGAACGACCGAAGCAATCTAAAAATCTATACCAAATTAACAATACCGAAATTTTTTCTAAATTTGTTGCACTTCAATTTTGAATTCATAATTTCGTATGTCAAAATTTAAATATCGGTTCAATACACATTCATTGACTTACGATAAAGTAAATGTCAGTTGGAAAAATATTGTATTGAAAGTATTTTCTTACCTCGCCACAGGAACTGTTTTTACTGGCGTTACTGTGTTTATTGCGTTTACTTATTTTGATTCTCCGAAAGAAAAAATCCTAAAACGTGAAATTGAATGGATCTCTTTTCAGTATACGCTATTAGGCAAAAAATTTGAGCAAGTGCAAACCGTTCTTGCCGATTTACAAAAACGTGATGATAATATTTACCGTGCAATTTTTGAGGCAGAACCTATTCCTGAAGAAATACGTAAAGCTGGATTTGGTGGCGTGGACAGATACAAAGAATTAGAAAGTTTTGAAAATTCCGAACTTGTTATTGAAACCACTAAAAAGTTAGATCAGATTTCAAAACAACTTTATGTACAGTCAAAATCGTTTGACGAGATTGTAAAAATGTCTAAGAACAAAGAGCAAATGCTCTCCTGTATTCCTGCTATTCAGCCGATTCTCAACAAAGACCCTAAACGTGAATTCTCAGGTTTTGGATGGAGAACACATCCTGTTTATAAAATGTTACGTTTTCATACGGGAATAGATTTTACCATTAAAGAAGGAACAAAAATTCATGCTACCGGTGATGGAGTAGTCGTGAAGGCAGAATTTGATTCGGGTTATGGCAACGAAGTAACTATCAACCATGGTTATGGTTATGAAACTTTGTACGGTCACATGAAAAAAATAACTGTTTATGTAGGAAAAAAAGTGAAACGCGGAGAAGTGCTCGGATATGTAGGTAGCACAGGATTAGCCACTGCTCCCCATGTGCATTATGAAGTTATAAAGAACGGAAATAAAATAAATCCTATTCACTTTTTTTATAATGACCTTACTCCTGCTGAATACAAACAGATGATTGAAATTTCTTCGCATGTTTCACAATCGTTTGACTAATTCTTTTTTCGTTGTATTGTAAAAGATAAAAAAAGATTTTTAATAGAAATTTTCAAATGCCTTATAAAGAAAAAGAACCTGAAAAATTTTTCTATTCCATAGGAGAAGTAGCAAAGATGTTCAATGTGAACACTTCATTGGTGCGTTTTTGGGAAAAGCAATTTGATGTACTCAAGCCCAAAAAAAATAAGAAAGGCAACCGCATGTTCACGAAAGAAGATATGGATAATCTTCACCTGATTTTTCATCTCGTAAAAGAACGTGGTTTTACTTTGGAAGGAGCAAAAAAAAAATTGAAACAGAACAAAGATGAAGTAATACAAAGTATTGAAATAATAAAGTCGCTCACAAAAGTTAAATCATTCCTGATAGACATAAAAGAATCTTTGTAGAAATTAAAAATTCCATTTCCATTTTCAAAAAAACCTTTCCGGAAAATATTACAGATTATAAAATGCTCTTACGCCTATAGCATTCTGTAAAGTGTATCTTGGATTTTCTCCAATATTTATACGTTCATAAGAAGGAGTGTAAAGTAACTGGATGTTCCATTTTGGATTTACGCGGATGTTCAATCCAAGAGATGTGAATGTGCCAAGCCCAACACCGCTAAGATATTTTGCACGGTAAGTTGTATAGTACGGATTGGTGTAATAGGTAGACAAATCTATCTGCAAACTATTTATCGTAATCATATTCCTAATGAATTTAGTCATGTTAAGTGTTAGTCCGCCTTCAACAAAAAAATTAAACATATCGTCATCGCCTAAAATTCTTCGGTACCCCATCTGAAACATAATACGTTGTTCTCCACCTATGATAGAAAATGTTTTAATGTTTTCGTAATTGGGCTGTTGCGGACCTATAGGCAGAGTAGTTATTGTAATAGTAAAATTTCCGTTGAGCGTAAGTTTAGCAGCGTTGATGTTTAATAAGAGTGCATCTTTTTGTGTGATGCCATATAATATTTGCGCACCTGCTAAAAAAGCAGAATTATATTTCATATTGACAGGCATATCGGTCTCATCAAAATTCCAGTCACCGGAATTTATATTCATCACTTGTGCAATCTGATCAATCTGTCCATTGCCGCCGCCATACTCAATTACTATTCTGTGGCGCATAAAACTATTTGCAAAATTATTTTTGATACCATTGTTATCTAATCCATAGCCATCATAAATTCCTGCTGTATATTTATTAGCGAAATAAGAGCCGAGGTATAATCCCACATGAAATCCTTTTCCGTTTTTGTTTTTTGAATGATTGTTTTCAGCATCATCAGTTGACTGAGTAAAGCAAGGTGTATTAAAGAAAAGAAATACTATTAGAGCGAATGCTGAAAAAATTTGATGAGGATTCATTTGGTTGTCATTTTACTTAATTCATTTACTACTTCTTCATAAATTTCATTCAACATTATGGGATGGTCAATGTAAAAGGATAAACTTTCTTCGTACTGCTTTTTTGTGATTTGATTTATGGAAAATATTTTCTGAAAACCGATTGTGTCTTTAAAAGCAGTATCGTTCATTATATAAAGATTAGTTTGAGCTTCGGCAATATGAATATCGGTAAGCACTTTCGTCATTTTTTCTTTTGAGAGAATGTTATCAGGAATAATATCTGATTTTTTCTGCTGGCAGGAAATCATAATAGATATAAATAAACAGATATAAATAAATCCAAAAAAAATTATCTTGTTATTTATTTTGCTAAACATATTTTTATTAAAAAAAATTAAGCATTATTCTTTTTAGTTTGTTTTTTTGCAAGATTATAAAAATTGGTTGGTTTTGTAGAAAAATCGGAAATTCCGATTTTTCTCATTGTATTTGTCTCAACTAGTTCACCTTCTCCAAATATATTAATAATATGTTCATTAATTGTAGAACGAGATTTTTGAAATAATTCGGCTAATTGGTCTATACTAAGCCAAACAGAATTATCTGTTAACCGGACATCTATTTTAGTTATTCCGTCATTAGTATGATAAAGAATTATTTCGGAATTATTTGTATCTTCTTTCATTATAATTAATTTTTAAAATATCAAAATCATATAAAGATATAATT
>JAZDJJ010000025.1:0-18665 GCA_043804035.1 Bacteroidota bacterium | reverse complement strand
AAAACTTGGTGTCTTTGTGTCTTAGTGGCATAAATGTTAGTTTATAAATGAATGTTTGCGTAAGTCCTAGAATATAAACTTTTGTGAGTGATTGAGCCATAGTTATTTTGCCCTTTCAGGGCGATGCCTTATGTTAGTTCTCACAGGGCGATGCCCTGTGTTAGTTTATTCCGCCCTTTCAGGGCGATGTGCAAAAGTATTTATTCCAAATATACTAATCCTCTAGGATTGATACGTGCATTCTCAATATACGACCTTACAGCAACAAGTTGGCATAATATTTTGTATTATACTAACCGACAGCAGCAGGTTGGCATAATATTTTGTATTATACTAACCGACAGCAACAGGTTGGCATAATAATTATTTTTATGCCGTTCTGCACGAACAGATTGATATAATATTTATTTTTTATGTACGCCTGAACGAATAACCTGATATAATATTTATTTTTATACGACCCTCCCAATAACAAGGTAGCAAATATTTTAAAAAGCACCTCTGATAATGAATACTGAACAATGGAAACAATGAAACAATGAAACAATGGAACAAGTCATAAGTTCTGAAATTATATTTTTCTTTTTTCCAACGAAACTTTTGTTGCATAATTTCCATACTCAATCAGCATTATCCCACTCAATAAAAATGGCACCATCGGAATCCTCAGTCGCACTAACGCTCCAAAATTAGAAGTTGATACAGCAACCGAAAAAGCAAAGAACACTGCAAAGATTAAACAGAAAAGCACTAAAGGATTTGTAAATAAATTTATTATAGCCGTAATCGGTCTTCTGATTAAAACGAAAATAGTAAATCCCATAATAATAAGATTTTCTAATCCTGCTAAAACCATTACAATATTATTTGCTTCCCATATAAAAGGTCTGAACAATCCGGTAAATGTAGCGATAGGAAATTTAGATAATATTCCCTGCAAAGTGGGGTCGTATTTTCCTATGTCAAAAGAACTTCCATGATAATAATCCTGCCTCAAATCATCATAAGAAATATATGCCTTTTCTACCATGCTCTCCATAGTACTATATCTTCCAAGATTGGAACTAGTGAGCATCCATATTCCAACGCCTATCACAACACCAAAAGCAACAATTATTGGAGCAATGATAATTCTTATTGCTTTGTTTTTTACTTTGCCTGATAGATTCCAAATCATCCATAACATAGAACCCGGCATCAAGCCAACAAAAATATATGGCTTAATAGTAATCAGAATAAATATAGAAAGAACAAGGGTTGTCATTGGTAAAATAATTTTGTCTCTCTTAATAAAAATCCTGTAAAACGAATAACAGTACCAACCCACAGCGGCAAGTGTCCATGAATCCTTCAAAATTCCTGAACCCCAGAATAAAACTGAGGGAATAAAAAGAATTGTTATAGCAAGATGCTTGTACAAAGCGGGAAAACAATCACAAAACACTTGATACAATTTCCACACTCCTGTAAAACTAACCACAGCCATGAGAATAGATGAAATAAGATAACTATTAAAGCATAGCAATTTAATTGGCACAAGCAGGCGGCATACCATAAAAGTATTTGGATCTGTAACATAAGTAAGATATCCGGTTTCGTATGAGAAGTAAGATGCAGTTTCTTTTGATAATGGCGATAACCATACATTAAAGAAATCGGCAGGTGAATGAAAAAATAATTTCAACAGAGCGGAACTATCATTATGATAATTGAATGTATCGCCTCCCTCAGTATAATAATACACATATATCAAACACAATCCAACAGCACCTCCTATTTTGGCAAACAAACCGGAAACAAAATATTTATAGATTGGATTTCTTCTGCTCTGTTCTCTTTGAATCTTTGATGCAATAAAAAAAATCACAACAAGATAAAATATTGTAAGCATCCAATCAATGTGCGTAATCAATCCTGAGTTATTCATATAGCAAACTTACATAAGATAAATGGTGTTTGAGAAATATATTTTTGGGAACTGCCCTAAATTTATTCTGCCATGCAATAGATAACAAGTCGTTAGTGTTCAATCATTTCAATAATCTTTGGAAGTTTTTTAATCATTACAAGTTCTCTGAACTTTTTCATAGATTCATCAGCAGGACTTCCTAAATAGGTCTTACCGCCTTCCAAATCCTTTATTGGAGCCGATTGCCCTAATAGCACAGCACCTTTTCCGATTCTGATTTTACTCGGAACACCAACTTGTCCCCAAAGTATTACATCATCTTCAATTACTACTGCGCCCGAAATTCCAACCTGCGATATAAACAAACAGTTCTTTCCGATTTTTGTATCATGTCCAATTTGCACATGATTATCAATCTTAGTTCCTTTGCCAATAACCGTTTCATCGGTAACGCCTCTGTCAATACTACTTAAAGCACCAATCTCTACATCATCTTCAATCACAACTTTTCCACAGGAAAAAAGACGGTCATAGCCGGTCGGACGTTTTTTATAGTAGAAAGCATCAGCGCCAATTACAGTGTTAGCATGAATAATTACATTGTCCCCGATGATGCAGTTATAATAAATCACAACATTCGGATAAATGATGCAGTTGTTTCCAATCTTTACATTATCGCCAATAAAAACATTTGACATTATCGTAGTATTTTTTCCAATGACGGCTGAATCGCTAATTTGTTTTTCGGAAAATGAACGAGGAAAGAAATGACTCGTGATTTTATTGAAGTCGCGAAAAGGATCAGAAGAAAAGATGAGTGCCTTACCTAATGGACACTCCACTTTTTTATTGATGATAATAACACTTGCTTTTGAATGTAATGCTTCATCGTAGTACTTCGGATGGTCAACAAAAACAATGTCGCCTTCCTGAACAACATTCATTTCGTTGATACCAAAAACTTGTATTCCTGCATTGCCAATAAATTCGGTATTCAGCAACGATGCTATATCTGATAACTTTTGAGGTGATGTGAATTTCATATAATTACAATTGAATGATTATTGACTTTCTTTTTCTTTTAGATTAAATGTTCCTTTAATATTTTTGATTTTATATTTTGTAAAATCCTGATTTGATTCCAACCCATCGCCATAGATAACTTCATTAGCAGTAGTAATTTTCACAAACGCTTCTGTATATATTATATGCTTCACTTCATTCCAAATTAAATGCTCTGTATTAAGTTTTTCTCCTTTCACATTCACGACTTCCACATTTCTTTTGGCTTCCATCGTTCCTTCTTTCTCGTAGCGGATACCATAATTGGCTTTAAGTTCTGAATTGATGTTCATAGAATCATCGTAGAAAAACAAATGAACGCCTTCAGGCATTTCAATATAAGGATTTTCTTTCTGGTAGCGGTCAAGCAAAGGTGCAGTGAGTTTCATTTTTACTTTTCCCGAATCGCTGTAGATTATTTCAGATTCTTTCATAGATTCAGATGGAAGATTCTTTTGGGAAGTGATAAGGTTAATAGTTTGAATGTCGGTTTGGCAGGAGAAGAAAAAAAGTGAAAAGTAAAAAGTGAAAAGCGAAAAGATGCTCACAGAAGTTTTAAAATAATTCATAAGATTACCGTTACTATTTAGGTATCTGATTTTTCAGGTGCCGTTGATTTTCGCAAATGTATTTTATCTTTATTAGTATTATATCTGTGTAATCTGCAAGAGACATTTTATTTTGATGAATAGTAACGAATTACTCATACTTTCTTTTAATAAACCATCGGTCGTTTAGCGTAAGACCAATAGTTGCTTTAATATATCTTTCACGAATCAAATTGTTTTCAGTTGTTCCTTGTTGTCCGATTTCAATACCAATATTTATTATTGACTGTGAATAGATTTCGCCCACTTTTATCTTTCGCAATGGAAATCCTGCGCCAAGAGTGATGGCATAATCTTTCAGTGCAGTATTTTTTAATTCAAGATAAGTATCAGTGTAACAGAATCCTGTTCGGTAAAATATTTTTTTCATATAGGATTCTTTTGCTCCGGCATTTTTATTTGGTATATATTGAAATCCAACTGCAAGTCGCTGGCTATTTTTTAACAATAAATTCTGTCCAAAGGCATTAAACTTTGACCAGTTCTGCATTGAATAATCAATTCCTACCAGAAGTTTTTCTCCTTTCTTTATCACAATTCCTCCGCCAAGCATCAAAGGAATTTTCACAATATTTTCAGCATTCTCTTCATTGATAATAGTATCTTTTATAAGTTCAATGCCATAAATATTTTGGTAAGTAGCAGCAAATGTTGTTTGTCTGACATCAATATTATTTTCCAAACTTCCTGTTGCCCCAAAAGTTAATGACCAGTTTTTTTTCAGCGGATACAGATACTGCATTCCAAAGGTGTAATACAAATCACCGATATTGGTTGTTTGAACTATTTTTGTATTAAAAAAATTGGATGCTTTTGGAAAGGAATCACGACTATAAAAAATCAAATTGCCAAAAAGATAAGAAACATTAACGCCTGCCGAAAAATTCTTTAAGCGAAAACCATTGCCGAAAAAAAACTGATTAATACCTCCTTCTCCTTCGTAAGAATAATTTACTGTACCTATACTGTCAATTTCTTTTTTGTCGTAAATTTTATATCCCACGTTGCTATAAGGTAAAAGCCCGAACCCGGCTCCCCACCATTTTGTAATCGGAAAACCAAAAGCAAGATAAGAAATGGCAGTATGATTGTCGGAAAATTTTTTGTCGGTAGTTTCCATTCTGATAGTATTATTCATCAGACCTAAATCAAAAGAAGTTAATCGCATGGAAGCAAGCGAAGCAGGATTAGAAAAATTCATGTAGAATGGCGCAGTGGTATCGTTTTGAAGTGCATTTGTAATTCCGCCCATGGCAATGTTATGAGCAAATCCACCGTATTGCAGTTCGCCAAGTCCGTAATGAGAATAAGGAGAATTAGTGATTGTTTGAGAAATTGCAAATTGCAAATTGTAAATCACAAAAATCAAAATAAAAATATGTAACTTATTTTTGTTCATTAAAATTCAGAATATGATTTAATCCTTTCATAACCAAAAAAGGATCAACAAAGATATTATTAATCTTCTCAAAAAAATTAGAATACCCACCTGTAAAAACAATTTTTATATTCGGATATTGTTTTTTATAGCGAGAAATAATTCCGTGTACTTCTTCCGTAACTCCGTTTATCACACCCGATAAAATAGATTCCTTTGTGTTTTGTCCGATAAGTTTGTCAAAGGATTTATAATTAATAAGCGGAAGTTTATCTGTAAATTTATTCAGTGCTTTGAGTCGCATTTCTATTCCGGGAGAAATTCCCCCGCCAAGATATTGGTTTTTTGCATTTACAAAATCATATTTAATACAAGTGCCTGCATCAATAACAAGAACATTTTGATTACGGAACATCATATTTGCTCCAACGGCAGCAGCAAGACGGTCTTTGCCGAAAGTTTTTGGAGAACGATAAAGATTTTCTAACGGAAGTTTTGTTTTATATGAGAGTTCAATAAAAATACTATCTCTTTTTTTTCGGGAGGAAATGAAATTATCTTTCAGAAAATCGGAAATTTTTTTTGGATGGTCAATAACAGAAGAAAGAATTACATTTTTTATTTTTGGATGTTTCCTGCAAAGGATTTTTAATTTTTCTTTCGTAAGATTTTTAAAGGAAATTTTTTTTGATAAATCGTTTTCATTAAAGAGAGCCACTTTAGAAAGAGTGTTGCCGAGGTCAATTACAAGATTCATTCTATAAAATTATTCTTAAGATATGATTTAGTAAATCAACATTCGTTGATATAAGAACAGTGTTCGAAAAAAAACCAACTTCATCTTTTTTTGAACAAGTCAATCCTTTTACAAATTCACCAACCTCTCTCAATTTTTCAATTTCCCATTTATTTGCCGGATCTTTAGCGTAGGTAAAAATTTTTCATCTAAGCAAGAGATTTTAAAATGCTTTGCGCCCAAATATTTACTTCGGTATAAGTTTTTTCTAATTTACCATTTGTTGCTTTGAACAGTAGTTTCGGCTCTGCATATTCCACAGAATTATCATACACATAAAGTTTGTCAGCAAATAAAGCGGCAATACTGCAATTAACAATTGATTTATTAAAACGGCTTATAATTTTCAAAATCGGAACATCGTGTCCGCCTTCCATTACACGTCGTGCAATACGCATGGCATTTATAGTTGGATGATCCGTACCAACAAAAAACAATCTTATAAAATAACCTACATCTTTTGCCCTTTTTATATAATCTAGTTTGTCGTTTGCCGATAGTACTGTTTCAAATAATATTCCTTCTTTTTTTAAAAGATATTTTTCTCTCATTTCGGCTGCCCTATTTGCTGCTTTAATAACAGATTCGGGCGAATTCCAGTCACCAAATTCATCTTGTGCAATGTTGTCAGGATTTATGTAAATACAGTTTTCAATCCATTTGTGTTCTATGATTTTACTTGTTACCGATGTTTTACCCGAACCATTGGGACCTGCTATAATTATCAACTTTGGTTTTTCTATATTCATTTTGCATCAGGTTTTAAAGTCAACTGCCGTTTTTGTGCATCTTGCACCAGAAGTAGTAATTGTTCTAAAAATTGTTTGTCTGTTTTCTGTGCTTTATTTTTTGATTCAACAGCAACTTCTTGCATTAATAAATGCAATTGTTCATCTGTAGGTTCTACGTCTGATATAAACTTGTAAATGATTTGCATAAACAAAAATTAATAACTTCTCAATAAGTTGAGATAAAATTAGTAAAAGAAACAAATAAAAATGAACTACCCATCAGCAATCTGCGAGGTATTACAAATACACTAATACAATCGCAATTGAATAATACAAACAGATACCTCGTAGCAGCAATCTACAAATAAAGTTAGTAATTGATTTTACACAAAAAACACCTTTTGTTTGTTATTATGGACAATTCTAAAAATACAAATAAACGTCATTGCGAGGGTTTGCCTTAAGCAACCCGAAGCAATCTCTATGTTTAGTTAACAATACCAAAAATAAATTTGCAAATTTCTATACCACTTAAAATTTTACATAAACTGATTCCAAATCAAAAACAACTTATAGAAAAAAGTTTAGAAAAACATGTTCATCCCTTGTTTTCTTCCACAGTAAATTCAAAATACTCAACGATTGGATTGACGAAAAGTTTTTTGCATGCATCTTCTACTTTGTTTCGGGCGGTTTCTTTATTGAGTGCTTCAATTTCCAAAGAAATATGCTTGCCGATGCGAACATTTTCTATTTCGGGTAAGCCAATATTTTTCATGCTTCCTGTTACGGCTTTCCCTTGTGGATTGAGAAGCAATTTGAGTGGCATTATGTTTATTTCTGCTATGAATTTCATAACATTACGAATTAAGATTGTTGTGTTTTGTTTCTTGTTACAATGTTATTTATGATTGACAAAATAATATATAAAATTATGATTAAAGGAATACCCGCGAATTTAAATAATATCAAAAGTGAAAGTGAAAGAGCAAGAAAGATATAACGTATCTTATTATCTGTCCACAAAAAGTTTTTGAACTTGATGGCGAAGAAATGAATCGGAGCGATAAGGAAAAATGAAGAAATAAATGTCAGAGAAACTAGAAAATATGGAGTAATAATTTCTGATAGAATAGGAAGAGAAGCATAAGGGATTAAAGGAATGGAAGCAATAAAAATTGCATTCGCAGGAGTTGGGAGTCCGATGAATGAATTGCCTTGACGAGTATCTATATTATATTTTGCCAAACGTATTGCAGAAAAAATCGTAATTAAAAAACCGGTAATTGCAAGAATATTTAAATGAAAAACTTCCGGAACATGTTGAAGTAAATTATTTTCTTCGCCCAATGCCAATATGGTTTTTTTTATTACATCGGTAAACGAAGCAAGTATTTGAGAATAAAGAATCATTTTATACATTATCACTCCCGGCACCACGCCAAACGAAACCATATCTGCCAATGAGTCCAGTTGTTTTCCGAGTTCAGAATTTGCCTTGAGTAATCGTGCAACTAATCCATCCAAGAAATCAAACACACAAGCAAAGCCCACCATGTAAGCACTCCAAATCAAATTATTTGTAGAGGCAAATACAATCGCTATGCATCCGCAAAGCAAATTGAAAAGAGTAAGGAGATTAGGAATATTATTGATAATGTACATTTTTATTTTTGCATCAACTCTTCAATTTCATCTACTTCTATGGGAATATTTTTCATCAAATCAATATTTCCATCTTTAGTAATCAGATAATCATTCTCAAGTCGGATACCAAGATTTTCTTCCCGTATATAAATTCCCGGTTCGCAAGTAAAAACCATACCTGTTTCAAACTTGCGGTATTTGTCGCCATAATCATGCACATCCAAGCCAAGGTAATGCGAAGTATTATGTGGAAAATATTTTTTGTAAAGAGGATTTTTTGCATCTTGCTTTTTCACATCAGATAATTTAAGCAGGTGAAGTTTGATAAGTTCTTCTTCCATCATTTTCCCTATTGCTTCGTTGTAGTCAATAATATTATTTCCAACTTTAAGCATACTGACTGCTCCCTGCATCACACGAAGAACAGCATTGTATACATCTTTTTGTCGCTTGGAAAATTTTCCTGATACAGGAACACATCGCGTTAAGTCAGAAGCATAATTTGCATACTCTGCTGCAACATCCAATAGTAGTACATCGTTTGCTTTGCATTGTTTGTTATTAACAACATAATGAAGCACGCAGGCGTTGAAGCCCGATGCGATAATTGGTCCGTAAGCAAATCTGCGTGAACGATTGCGTACAAATTCATGAATAAGTTCTGCTTCAACTTCATATTCCCAAACACCCGGTTTGATAAAGCCAAGCAATCTGCGGAATCCTTTTTCAGTAATATCACATGCTTGCTGAATGAGTTCTATTTCTTCTTTTGATTTTATTGCACGAAGTTTGTGCATGATGGGCTGAACACGGATATAATTATGAAGAGGATATTGTTCTTTGCACCATTTAATGAAACGCGAATTTCTGGTTTCAACTTCCACCACTGCACGCAAATGCTCATTCGTATTCAGATAAACATGCTGGCACTCGCATATAAGTTGATGAAAAATTGTTTTGAACTGCGAAAGCCAATAAACAGTTTGTATTCCCGAAATTTCTGTGGCTTTTTCTTTGGTAAGTTTTTCTCCTTCCCAAATAGCAATATGTTCATTTGTTTCTTTCAGGAAAAGAATTTCTTTATGCTCAGGAAGTTTAGAATCCGGAAAAATCAGCAAGATGCTTTCTTCCTGATCAATACCTGAGAGGTAAAAAATATCTGTGTTTTCAATGAACTGCATGGAGCCATCTGCATTGGTAAGCATGATATCATTGCTGTTGAACAACGCAAGTCCGCCCGCTTTCATTTCTTTAACAAAATGTTTGCGGTTGTTAACAAAAAGTTTTGGAGAAATGGATAAGTAACGCATAAAAATTAGTTTTAGATTTTAGATTTTAAAGTTTCTAGAACAGATTGAATCTTTTGTTCTTCGGTTACAATATTAACTCTTTTATGGGAACTTGTAAAACCAGAAATAATTTGAATATAATTTTTAGGCAATTCAAAAACTTCCGACAAATATTTCACCAGATATTCATTTGCTTTTCCATCCACAGGAATGGCTTTTATTTTAACACGAAGAGAACCATCAGGGTTGACAATAATGCTATCAATCTTACTATTTGTTTTTACTATACAATGAATCTGCATGAGAAACAAGGATGAAAATTCTACTACTGCACAAAAACTCAAAAATATTTTTTTACATTTGTCAAAAAAAAATAATAGATAAAACTAATAAATAAAATTTTATGTGTAAACAAAATGTAATTATTATCGGTGCAGCAGGTAGAGATTTTCACAACTTCAACGTGTATTTTAAAGATAAAAAAGAATATAATGTTGTAGCATTCACAGCAGCGCAAATTCCTGACATAGACGGAAGAAAGTATCCCACTGAATTAGCAGGGAAATTATATCCTCAGGGAATTGATATTTATGCAGAAAACGATTTGCCAAAGTTGATAAAAGATCTCAATGTTGATTTGTGTGTGTTTTCATATAGCGATGTTACTTATCAACATGTAATGAAGATGAGCGCTATTGTAAATACAGCAGGTGCTAACTTTATATTGCTTAGTCCAAACGCCACTCAAATAAAAAGTACTAAACCCGTTATTGCTGTTTGCGCAGTTAGAACAGGATGTGGAAAAAGTCAAACATCACGACGAGTAATTGAACTGCTGATGAAACGAGGATTGAAAGTAGTAGCCATTCGTCATCCAATGCCTTATGGTGATTTGGCAGCACAAAAAGTACAACGCTTTGCTACTGTGGATGATTTAAAAAAACATAAATGTACTATTGAAGAAATGGAAGAGTATGAACCACATGTTGTTCGCGGAAATGTAATATATGCAGGAGTTGATTATGAATGTATTTTACGAGAAGCCGAAAAAGAAGCCGATGTAATTTTATGGGATGGCGGAAATAATGATTTCTCTTTTTACAAACCAGATATGATGATTACAGTTGTTGATCCTCATAGAGCAGGAAATGAACTGAATTATTATCCCGGCGAAACAACGTTGCGTTTAGCCGATGTGGTTGTAATTAATAAGATAGACAGTGCATCACCAGAAAATATTCAGATTGTTCGCGAAAATATTGAAGCAGTCAATCCACAAGCCATCGTTGTTGATGCCGCTTCTCCGCTGACTGTTCACAATCCTGAAATTATTAGAGGTAAGCGAGTACTCGTTATTGAAGACGGTCCAACTTTAACTCATGGCAATATGAAAATAGGCGCAGGCATAGTAGCAGCAAAAAAATATGGAGCAAAAGAACTCGTAGACCCACGACAATTTGTTGTCGGTAAATTAGCAGAAACATTTAAAATTTATCCTAACATCGGAACATTGTTGCCGGCTATGGGTTATAGCGAACAACAAATTGCAGACCTTGAAAAATCTATCAATAAAATTGATTGCGATTCTGTTGTCATTGCAACACCAATAGACCTGACAAGAATCATAAAAATTAACAAACCAAGTACAAAAGTTGATTATGAATTGCAAGAAATCGGAAGACCAAACATGAAAGAAATTTTATGCGACTTTATTAAAAAACATAAGTTATGTGAATCAGAGATTGAAATCTAAAAATTCAGTAGGCATTGATATCATAAATTCAAAATAGGGTAGTGTAAAATTTGAATTGATAAAAAAATCTGACAAATAACAATATAGAAAGTTTGAACAATACAAATTAGACAAAGGATTTTAAGATATGTTCGGGAAATCTTTTTTAAAAAATAATTTGTGCAACAAAGCCCTGCATTGTTAATAATTTTTTGCTTTTACCTGCAAGTATAGAGAAGTTACATTTTTTTTGCAGGAATTCCTGCAACTTTTGTATTTGATTTTACATTCCGAATTACCACTGCACCAGCCCCTACTATCGCACCTTCTTCTATTACTACATCAGGAATTACTATGGCTCCGGTTCCGAGAAAAGCATCTCTTCCGATTTTTATTCTTCCTGCGGTATGAACACCAGGTCCGAGGTTTGCGCCATCGTCAATAATATTGTCATGATCTATTGTTGCAGCAGTATGAATGTTTACACAATTGCCAATTTTAGTTCCTGTAATTACAATCACTCCTTGTCCGATGTAGCACCCTTTTCCAATTCTCACGTCAGAATCAAAATGCACAGTTGGATGAATTGCATTTACTAATTCCAATCCTGCATCTTCAATTTCTTTAGATAATTTTCTTCTCTGCGAGTTATCGCCAATTGCTACAATCGCTCCTTTGGCTTTATGTTTCTTAATAATATTTTGATATTTTTCAATCATCATTATTCTGTGTATTCAAAAACAAAAATATAATGATGTCACAAAACCACACCGTTAATTACACTAGTAACCATAAATTTCCTTTAAAAGCTTTTGTTCCATCTCTTTTATTATTTTACTTTTTCTGTCACGTACTACACGCGCAAGTGTACCAACATAAATTTTCCATCCTTCCAAATTTTTATTTACAATTGTGCCGGAACCAGTAGCGGCACCTTCTCCGATAATAATATTCGGATGAATAATAGTATTTGTTCCAAGTATGGCGTGTTTCTTAATAACAACTTTTCCTTTATATGCGTGGGTTCTGTACTTAATTGGAATGCAAGGATTTGTTAAACAGTTTCCAAAATAATCATCACTGCCTGTTATGATCCTACAACCGGCAGATAAGCCGGAAAAATCTTCCATAATAAATTTACCTCCCCCAATGACAGAACAATAGGAAGAAATATGTACAAACTTTCCAATTTTAATTCCTGAACCACCAATGATAATTGTAAAATCATCTATCCTTGAAAAATCATCTATCTCTATTCTTTCGGGATGAATAATTTTTACAAACTCGCCAATCTCAACATTTTTACCAATTTTTTTAAATTTTGAAATGTCAAATAACATATAAGTATAATGTATATTACATTGTAAAAATAATAATTTTGTAACGTAACAAAATTTTTCATATTTAAAAAGGGGATTATGTCAAAAAATGGACTAATTTTGTTCATCAAAACATAAATTTCCTCTATGATAGATACAAATTTCATCGTGCCGATTCTTAAAAAAGAAAAACGGCACACTTTTAAGACCTCTTTTGGTCATATTTTTTGTCCTGTTTGTGAACGCAGAACGAAGTTATACAAATTATCGGATAGTAGAAGAAAATGTAAAAGATGTGAGAGCAAATTCACTGTTCGGAAAAAGACAGATGAGAAAAAAGTAAAACGAATAGCCGGTTGTATAGTTGGATTTTGTTTGGATTTCAGTGCTCGCAAGACAGCCATGTTATTTGGATATAGGTATATTGATGTATGGAAAAATTATATGGACCTGCGCATAGTGCTTGCTGCAGAGAGTGCCGGGATGGATAAGTTGCAAGGGATAGTAGAAGCAGATGAGAGTTATTTTGGTGGAGTGAATCGTAAGCGAAATAAAAAATATCGCAAGCATTATATATCTCGTGGCAGAGGAACTGATAAGTCGCCTGTATTTGGGATTAGAGAACGCAATGGTAATGTGCAAATAAATTTACTGTCTGATTTATCAGAACAGACCATAGAGCGAATGATTACAGACAAAGTGAAGGCAGGCAGTACGATGATGACAGATGAGTTCGCTTCTTACAAGGGACTGGTATACAAAGGATACATTCATCGATTTGTAAAACATAAGAAAGGACAGTACGGCAAAGGGAAAGTGCATGTCAATGGGATGGAAAATTTTTGGAACTGGGCAAAAGAACAGATGTTCAAATTTCATGGTGTTTTCAGGCGAAACTTATTTTACTATCTGAAAGAGATGGAATGGAAATTTAATCATAGGCATTTAAGTTCAAAGGATAGAGCCATTACTCTTGCGAAATTGTTTAATGAAAAAAATAATTAAAAAAATTTGGATGTTAGAAATAATTGTATATTTGTATCGTTTTTCCTGCGTGGCTGTGATTGGAAACTTCAGCGAACAAGCAGGATTTTTATACTGATGAAGTTATCAAAGAGCCGGTAATAAAGGTTGGCTTCTTATAAAAAATATCATCAGGAAAAAACAAAAAAGAAAGTTTCCCCGTTCCGTAGGAACGGAATTAATTTTAGTCCGAAAAATGTACTAATCCCCTTTAAAAATAGTTGATAAATAATTGATGAAATCAAAAAAGCATTATATTTATATTTGGAATTAAATTAAATTAATATAATTTTAAAGTGCGGAGTCAGCACTATAACTACTGACAAATGTAAAATGAAAAAACTATATTTATTTCTCTTCATTGTTTTATTTTGTAATAATCTTTATTCTCAGCTTCAAGACAGAATATGGATATTTGGCAGTCCATTTTCAGATTCAAGCAACGCTACATTATATTTTGGAAACTTATCAAATCCGGTAGTAAATATTCCAAACGGACAACCCAATAATATAACTGTTGATAATGGTTCGGAACAATGGGCAGTTGTCACAAACTTATTAACAGGTAATCTTATTTTTTATACTGATGGAAAAAATGTTTTTAATAATCAAAACGAACTCGTAAGCAACATGGATCTTGGAGCTAATGTTTCTTCTTGTCAGCCTGTAGCAATTTCTCCTGTACCTCATTTAAAATATGATAATGATTATGATCTATATTATATTTTTTCCAATGCTACAGGGGCCGATGCTAGTACTTTTGATATTGGTACAGTCACTTATAGGATTTATAATGCGACATCGCAAACATTTGGACCAAGTAATAATTTACCTGGCATTTATGGCACGACCAATGTTACAGAAGGAATGAAAATAATACCTTGTGATAATAATCATCAAATTTTATGGCTTGTTGTTAGTCTGATACCAGATCCAGGTTTTGAAAGAAAATATGTTGTTTATAAAATTAATAAAAATGCAATAACTTATCAAGGTAACTATGATATGGGACCTCAAAAAATGCTGCTCCCTAGCAGTGGTGCTTCTACAGTAATGGATATTACATATACTAAAGCCAACACTATCCCAGGTATTACCAATGTTGGATTTGCTCTTCAATATTCAAACGCTGTTTTTACTTGCCAATTCGATAATATCAACGGACAGTTTTTGACAAATACTGTTAAAGTATGTAATACAGGATATACTTCCTCAATACCATCCGTCTATAATGTGGAATTTTCCCCAAATGGTAAATTCTTATATTATTCGGTTTATTATACTGCAGGAGATTCAAATGAATTGTATCAGGTTGACTTACAAAATTCCGTTTTAACGCCGACACTTGTTCATAGTTATGGTTATAGATATGCAGGTGGTTTAAAATTGGGACCCGATGGACTAATATACCACATATACGATTGTGGATATTCCAGCAATGTTTTAAAATTAGGACGAATTTTGCAACCAGATATAAAATATATTCCTGGAGTAACTCCTTACAATCAATTCTATGAGGAAAGCTTTAAAACCTATAATAATGTTTTTGGTTTTGGTTTGTGCGAGTTCCTTGTTTCGCCAACTGCACCCTCAGGAATTTTTGGAACAATGGCTACAAATACTACAAGTATTTCCATTTATCCTAACCCTGCATCTGACATTATTACTTTAAATGTTGACAATAGAAATAATGCAAATTTGACATTGAATATTTATAATGTAATTGGTGAATTGATTAAGTCAGAATTATTGAAAAAAAATCAACAACAAATTAATATTAGTAATTTAAACAACGGAATTTATATAGTTGTTATTAAATCAAAAGAATTAACAGAAAATCAAAAACTAATCATTCAAAAACAATAAAGTCCTTAATAACTGATATTACACAGAGTTTATTTTTTCATTATTGTCCGACAAAAACAGCACTCCTGTGGAGTTTTAAGATATTGTGGTCTGTCGTATTCTATCATAAAACTTTATCAATCTCGGAATATTTCGGCTGAGAGAAATTTTGTTTCTGTTTTCTTTTAAATCATCCGATAGTTTTTTATATTCCATTTTCAAAATTATTTCTTTCAGATTATCAATATCTTTTTTTGAAGAAAGAATGATTCCTGCTTTGTACCGCTCAACGATCCAACTCTGGTAGATAATATCTTTTGAAACAAGAACAGGAATTCCTGCTTCAATGTAATTGAACAATTTAAGTGTGGTGGCAAATTTATATTTGTTCTCTCCCTGCTGTGAGTCGCCCCGAAAGAAGGGCAGTATTCCAAAATGATATTTTGAAAGTTCCATTGCCAGTTTGTTTTGTGCTATGGGATTATGAAAATGAAAAAACATATTTTGTTTTTCAATGAACTTGTATTCTTCATAATCCGCAGGAAAGTTAGAAGGGCTTGGATAAATATGAAAATGAATTTTCTGTGACGATAATTTTTCTATCAGCCAATGAAACTGAATATTTCCATATTGTCTGGGATTTCGGTGAGAGCCGGCAACGCCACCTGCATAAACGATATGAATATTTTCAGGAGAAATGTTTTTTTTATTCTCGCAAAAGGAATCATCATCGCAGTAAAGCGGGAAGAAAATCGTCTTAGGTTTTTTTTTTATATCATACTTTCTCAAAGCAACATTTGGTTCCAAACTATGTGCAACAATTCCGTCAGCATGTTCAAGGCATGCTTTTTCGTAAGGGAGTTCTTTTTTCAACCAACGTAATGATGGGTTCAATCCATAATAAATTCCATACACATCTTGATAGTCAGCGATGAATTTATGTTTGAATGCTCGTCTTATGATATCGGGATAAAAACTTTTGGGAGCAAAAGCGTGGATAAGATGTATGTTAGGAATTTGTTTTACTATTCTTTTCAGATGAAAAGCATTTCGGAAGAGGAACACTGAATCAAAATTCGGGTCAGAAAATTTCTCAAAGAAACCTTGTTTACTGCAAACGAGCACTGTTGCAAAATCAGAGCTACGTTTCACCCATTTTGCCATACGTGAAATTCGCGGAGGCAATAGTTCTCCGAGATAAACGATAACTTTTTTTTCTTTTTGTTTCAAATCATCGTTATATGAAACGGGGAAATTAAAAAGCAGTAAGATAAAATCCCACACAGAAGAGAGTTGTTTCCATAAAAACCATTTTAGTTTTACAAGAAATATTTTTGAAGATGCAGTCAGCATACTTTTAAATTGAAAAAACAAAAATAATGTTTAATGATAAATGAATATCATCAAACATTAAATTTCCACATTCGTTATTTGTTATTCAATAACGGACTCAAAACAGAAAATGACTTTTAGAAGAAAGGTAAATGACTTTTTAATCTCAACAACCACCGATACCTAAAAACTATTTACTTTTGGACATAATTTATTTCCTATTGCTTTATGGGCATTGTTCAACGCGATAGCATACGCATCACTATCATCTCTTACATAGGAGCTGCGATAGGATATTTTAACAAGATATTGCTTTTCCCAAACTTTCTTAGTACTGAACAAGTGGGACTTGCCAACATCCTGATAAATATTTCTGTTGTGTATGCACAATTTTCTGCTCTCGGTATGCCTTGGGTTACGCTTAGGTTTTTTCCGTATTTCAATGATAAGCATAAACAACATCATGGTTTTTTATTTTGGATACTATTCGTTTCATTGCTTGGATTTTTAATCGTTACTCTTTTATTTTTTACTTTTCAATCTACAATAATTAGTTATTACACTGATAATTCGCCTTTGCTGGTAGAATATATTTTATATATAATTCCGATGGGGCTTGCCACAATGCTTTACGGTTTGTTTGACGTCTATTTGCGTTCGTTAATGAAATCTGTTGTTCCCTCTTTTATAAACGAAATTGTTCTTCGGCTTTTTATTACCATCAGTATATCGCTTTATGCATTAAAGTTGGTAACCTTCCACGAGTTTGTTATTATCTATGTTGCTTTTAATTGTTCTATATCTGTCATTTTGCTTTTGTATATGGCTTTTCTAAAACAACTTTTGATAACACCCCAATGGAGTTTGCTCATAAAACGATTGTTCCGCATCCTTCTCAACTTCGGATTCTTTGCTATACTTAGTAATATGAGTTATATCCTGATGACAAACATTGATTCTATAATGGTTGCTTCTATGTTGGGATTAAAAGAAACAGGAATTTACACAACAATTTTTTTTATATCTGCTATTATGCTTATTCCTTATCGTTCGCTTGCTCGGGTTGCAAGTCCGATAGTAGCGCAATACTGGAAGAGCAGACAAATGCACAAGATGTTTGACCTTTACAAAAAAGTTACACTGATGAACATAATATCAGGATGCTTTCTTTTTCTTGTTCTGTGGGTGAATATTGATAATCTTTTTTCTTTTATTCCGAAAGAATATGCTTTGGGAAAATATGTTTTTCTTTTTCTCGGACTGGGAAGATTATTTGATATGATAACAGGCGTGAATGGGATTATTCTTGTTACTTCAAAAAAATACCGTTATGATTTGCTATTTGCTTTACTGCTAATTGTATTGATGATTACAATGAACCTCTTTTTTATCCCGCGTTACGGAATTACAGGAGCATCCATTGGCACTATGATAACGCTTATTATCTATAATTCGTTAAGAATCTTTTATATATTAAAAGTATTTAAGATGCAACCCTTTGATGTGAAAAGTATTTTGGTTTTAGCTATCAGTGGAATTACATTTGTGATTTTGTATTGCATCCCTTTCTTGTTCAATGTGTATATAGATATTATTATCCGCTCATCAGTTTGTCTGATGCTTTACATGATACCAATATACTTTCTAAAAATCTCTTCCGAAGTGAATGAGTATATTCAAAACATACTAAAAACGGTTCGGCTTTATCTTCTTAAGAGAAAGAATTGAAATTCTTAATAAGATTTAATGGCTGAAAGGCAGTTCTAAAAATACAAACAAACGTCCTTGCTATTAAAGATTGCTTCCTGCTTCGTGCCTCGCAGTCGCAATGACGAAACTAATTTTTGGAACTGCCCTTATCTCATTTGTTCGTCATGGCGGGCTTTGACCCGCCATCTCATTAGTTCGTCATGGCGGGCTTGACCCGCCATCTCATTTGTTCGTCATAGCGGGCTTTGACCCGCCATCTCATTTGTTCGTCATGGCGGCTTTGA